>CBDTUH010000149.1:0-8082 GCA_965363375.1 uncultured bacterium | reverse complement strand
GAGTCCTGGAAAAACAGAACCCTGAGCATGAGCCACTCCTTGAAGAAGTACTGGAAGACCCGACACTTAATACTGTGGAAAAACTTCGGGAACGCGTATTGGACCTTGATGAGCAAGGTGATGCCACATTGAAAACCTTAGGGGAAAAAGGGAAATGAGTTGTTTTTTTCCCCAAAAAAGTTTGGAACGATTTTTTATAAACTAATAGTAACGCCGGCTTCCACCCACAATGGCCGCCAGTGCGTACCCGAAAATTCACCATTTTAATTATTACAAGCTAAAAAAAAGAGAACATGACAGAAACTACACTGCAAGCAAAAGATCTGAAGAAAGTACTGATTATTGAAGACGAAGGCGACATGTGTTTATTGCTCAACATTTTGCTGAACGGAAAGGAAATGGAGCTGGATCATGTAAAATCGCTGGCAGCGGCTGAGGAATATTTGCAACAGGAACAACCTTCTGTGGTATTGCTCGACAACAAACTGCCCGACGGTTTTGGCATCGACTTTATAACGTACCTGAAAAAAGAATACCCCTCCGTAAAAATTATTATGATCTCCGGCTTCGACGGATCGGCAAAAGATGTGGCCCTTGAAAATGGTGCAGATGTATACCTGGAAAAACCCTTTACGAAAGACCAGTTGTACACATCCATCAAAGGATTAATCAGCTAAGCTCGTTTGACACCCGTACCCCTAATCAACATACGCATCTGTACATTATTTTTTAAAAGGGAAAAGAGACGTTTTTGTGTACGTTTCATTTCCCTTTTTTTATGCAGCTGCTGCATAAAAAAAAGTTCTGCAGGTGCAGAACTTTTTAGTTTTATAAAGGCTTGTGTTTACTTCTGAATATGGTTGTTCACCACTTTGGCCAGCTCAAACATTGACACCTGCGACTTGCCGCCAAATACGGGCTTCAGCGTAGCATCGGCATTAATCATGCGTTTGTTCTTCTGGTCTTGCAGGCCATTCTTTTTAATGTAATCCCACATTTTTTTGATGATCTCGGTGCGCGGCAGCGGCTTGTTGCCTACCACCTGCTGCAGGCCTGGGCTTACATTTAAAGGTGCTGCAAAAGCGGCGTTTGGCTTGCGCGCTGTTTTTTTGGCAGCTGTTTTTTTAGCGGCTGCTTTTTTGGGCGCTGCTTTAGCAGATGCTTTTGTTGCAGCTTTGGGAGCAGCCTTGGCTGCCGATTTTTTAGGCGCTGCCTTAGCAGCAGATTTGCTGGTTGTTTCTTTTTTGGCAGCCGCTTTTTTTGGCGCTGCTGCTTTTTTTGTTGCTTTTGCCATTGTTATTAGAATTTATGGGTTTAATAAAGTTCAGTATCCGAAACGAGGTGATTGGAGTTTTTATGCGTGATTGATTGCCTAAATTTAGTACAAGACAAAGATATTTATCATATTAAATTTTTATACGGCCAGTCATACAAAATAAGGCCGCCGCCAATGCCGTACTAAATCTGGGTTTATTTCAGTTCTGTTAGGCAAAAAGCAGGCCCAAAGAGGCTTGCCAAATAACAAAACTGTCTTTCCGCAACAACTCAAAACGTCTCTTTTCCCTTTTAAAACCAAGAGCAAAACATAAAAAATACTTGTGCAGATGAGCTGGCACAGGCATAGTTTGTGCGGTATCTTAGGTTCAAAAAAATTGTGAGTTATGGATAATTTAAATCATTTGAGAGATTTATTGAGGTATGATGTACGCCACCTGGTTTCTGTAGAAGAGCAGATTATTGAAGCAATGCCGGCTATGATAGGCAAAGCTACCAACCCTACTTTAAAGCAATCGCTGGAAGAGCACCTGCGTGTAACCCAAAGGCAGCGCGAGCGCCTGAACCAGGTGCAGCAGCTGCTGGGCGACCTGGATAATGACAATGATGAAGGAATTTTTGCTGGCTTATTTGGCAGCAGCCACAAAAGCAAAGGCATGGACGGACTGATAGAAGAAGGTGAAAAAGTAATGGCTGTAGATATGGACCCCGCCGTGATGGATGCCGCTATTATTAGTTGTGCGCAAAAAATTGAGCACCACGAAATAGCCTGCTATGGTACGGCCCGCACCTATGCCGAACAACTGGGGCTGACAGATGTAGCGCAGCTGCTGCAGCAAACCCTGATTGAAGAGCACGACGCCGACGACAGGCTGACGGCGTTGGCGGTTAGCGATGTAAACCGGAGAGCTGAAACAGGAGTAGGCACACACCGCTAAATAGTTTTTTTAACAAACAGCAAAAAGTTCCATCCCGTGCGGGTGGAACTTTTTTTATGAACGTACTAATCAACAACCAAAGTCTTTTGTAAAAATGCTTAGCTTAGAAGAACACAAATCAACCGCTATGCGTTTTTTTCTTTTTATCTGCTGCCTCTTTTTTGCAGTACCGCTGCTGGCCCAAAACCAGGATTCCATTTACATGCGCACCCACTACGACAAAGTGGAATACCAGATTCCCATGCGCGATGGTGTAAATCTTTTTACAGTGGTGTATGTGCCCAAAGACAAATCGAAAACCTATCCTATACTGCTCAACCGAACACCTTACAACGCTTCTTCCTACGCTGATTTTAAAACGCACAGCCATCCCTCCAAATACCTGGTGCAGGATGGCTACATACTGGCCTTTCAGGATGTGCGCGGCCGCTACATGAGCGAAGGGCAGTACAATAATATGACGCCTAATATTCCCGGCAACGATGTTAAAAACAAAAAAGCCGTTGACGAAAGTTCCGACACCTGGGATACGATTGACTGGATGCTGAAGCAGGTAAAAGGCAACAATGGTAAAGTGGGCATTTATGGCATTTCTTATCCCGGCTTTTACTCCGCCGCTGCCCTGCCCGATGCGCACCCTGCACTTAAAGCTGCTTCACCACAGGCGCCCATTGCCGATTTTTTCTTTGACGATTTTCATCACAATGGGGCTTACCTGCAAAGCTACACCGCCGCCTTTGCGGTATTTGGCTACCAGAAAAAAGAGCAAACCAAGGAAGACTGGTTTATGCCCGAGATCATGCGCTTTTACGGCCAGCAAATAAAAGATGGTTACGATTTTCATTTAAGATTGGGACCATTGAAAAACATTACTGAAAAATATCACCATGATAACTTTTTCTGGAACCAGATCATCAACCATCCTAATTACGATACCTTCTGGCAAAAGCGAAACATTCTACCACACCTTAACAACATAAAACCGGCTGTAATGACGGTAGGTGGCTGGTTTGATGCCGAAGACCTGTATGGCCCGCTCAACATTTACAAAACCATCGAGCGCACCTCGCCCAACGCTACCAACATGCTGGTGATGGGCCCATGGGCGCACGGACAGTGGAGCAATGAAAGCGGCAAAACCACGCACAACCATATTTACTTTGGCGACTCTATTTCCACCTTTTACATGCGCGAAATTGAACGCCCGTTCTTTGCCTATCACTTAAAAGGCGAAGGAGTTCCGAAACTGCCCGAAGCCTACATGTTCAACACCGGTACCAAGCATTGGCAAACATTTGATGTGTGGCCACCACAAAACATTCCGCAGGTAAAACTGTACTTTGGCGAAGGCGGTAAATTATCGATTAATAAGCCATTGAACGAGCAGGCACGTTTTGATTATGTGAGCGACCCTGCCAAGCCGGTGCCTTACACCTCAGAAGTAGAAGGCCTCACATTTACGCCGCGCCGCTACATGAGCGACGACCAGCGCCATGCCTCGCGCCGGCCCGATGTGCTCACTTTTGAAACCGATACACTGACGGAAGATGTGACCATTGCTGGTGAAATTTTAGCCAAGCTAAAAGTAGCCATGACCGGCACCGACGCCGATTTTGTGGTTAAATTGATTGATGTGTATCCGCAGTATCACCCCGAGTACGAGCACAACCCCAGAAATATAACGATGGGTGCTTACCAGCAATTGGTACGTGCCGAAGTGTTCCGCGGCCGGTTCCGCAACTCGTTTGAAAAGCCGGAGCCTTTTGTGCCCGGGCAGGAAACCGAAGTGGCCGTTCCGCTGCAGGATGTGCTGCACACCTTTAAAAAAGGCCACCGCATTATGATACAGGTACACAGCACCTGGTTTCCCTACATCGACCGCAACCCGCAGAAATATGTGGAGAACATCTACAAGGCCGATGAAAAAGATTTTATCAAATCCACCATCACCATCACCGGCGGCTCGGTAATTGAGGCCGGCGGAAAAGTAAGCAGCAAACAAAAGGTTTTTTAGATGTTTTTATACACTATTGAAAAAGGCCATGCAAACTTTGCATGGCCTTTTTCAATAGTACTTTTACAGCCATCTTTTATTCTTTAATGCGGCTGTAAATAATCAGTTCTTCCACATCTCCCAGCTTCAGGCTGTCGGCCGTCAACTCTTTCACTGCTACCTTCATTCGGTTTTCGCTGTCAGCTGTGGCCACATTTTGCATCAATAAGGTTTGGTCAGCGGGGTCATAGTGGTAAGTACCCACACCCTGCAACCGGGAGGTCGTATCTTTATGGGTCAATCTAAAAGAATCATTGGCATAAAATTCCAGCACCGACCCGTCATACATCATTTCCGATAAAACATGCGCCAGTGTATCGCTGCTTGTTTTTAAATCGCCTAACACCATCCGCTCGTATTTCCATCTGCCCTCTATCTGGTTGTCACTTTTTTGGGTACACGCGGCTATCCATAAAACATTTAAAAGGAGAATGAGAGGTTTTGCCGATTTCATATGGTCAGTTTTTTCTAGAAAAATTCTTTATTCAAAACAATTCAAGCACTTGCGCAAAAAAAGATTTAATTATTGTGCCACCTAAAAGGAAGTACTGCCGGCAATACCAAAAGTTTTAAACTTTTGTTCTTCCAAACCACTTTTGTAAAAAAGCCGTATGGTAAAGTCCCACTTGTAATGGGCATACCTGAAGCCGGTGTGCACTACCGGCCCGTATGATGTGCCTTTATAACGTTCTACCCCCGACCAGCCCGGCGCACTGTAGGTATATTGCTGGTTGGCATGCGTAAAGCCAAAACCAGCACCGATAAAACCGCCAACAATAGCTTCACTTTTATCGGAAGAGCCTGCACCTACCGAAAGGTCAATCATCAGGGGCACATCAACCCCAAACCCAATACGCGAACCACTGCCGTTATTGGCCCCTGCCGAAATACCAGCTGTTAATGGCACACCTGCCGATAGCGCCAGGCTTTTGTTTTCAAATGCATTGAAACGCGGAAAATAAAAAGCGCCATACACCGCGTACGAAGGGTGGCTGTAACCGGGTGCCGCATCCGCCGGTACCTGTCCCGAGCCGCCAAATATACCGGCTCCTACCTGGTGGTAAAATTGGGCTTCCCCTTTTTGCAAAAAGCAGCCGGCCAACAATAAGCCAATAATAAAAGCACGCATGGTGAAAAAATTGGTTCTAATAACAATATAATTTAAAAGTTGAATATAAGCAATTGGTGCGGGCCGCACTACTACCTTTGCGCGATGGAATATTTCAGCCGCCTGCGGCAATTGTTGCAAACAGAAAAAGAGGAAGACCGCAAGCAATACGAGCAAGCCATTGCTACACGGCCCGTGGCGGAGCGCCGCGCAGCCGGCATGAGCTGGTACCCGGTGGCTATAAAAGATACTGAAATAGGCTATGGCGATTACCTGACGGTAGAAGTGGAACGCACCACCCACCAGGATGTCATCCACAACTTTCGGTTTGGACAAACAGCGGCCCTTTTCTCGCAGCACAATGCAGGTGAATATCGTTTGGAAGGCACCGTTACTTACGTGGGCAACAACCGCTTGAAAATTTCGCTGCGCACAGATGATTTGCCCGACTGGAGCCGCAATGGAAAGCTGGGTGTAGATATTGTGTTTGATGAAGCCAGCTATGCCGAAATGGGAACCGCGTTAAAACAGGCGCCGCTGCTGGCCGAAAAAAAAGAAGAAGGCCAACTGATACAAATACTTACGGGCAACAAAAAACCTTCTTTCTATGGGGCTGAAACGATACCCCCATTATCGGCGCTAAATGAAGTGCAAAAACAGGCTGTTGAAAAAATTCTGGCCGCAAATAACCTGGCTATTGTGCACGGCCCGCCCGGTACCGGCAAAACCACCACGCTTGTGCAGGCCATCAAGGCATTGCGACAGCAAGACAGGCAAACTATTTTGGTGGTGGCGCCCAGCAATGCAGCTGTTGATTTGCTAAGCGAAAAACTAACCGACGAAGGGCTGAACGTAGTGCGCGTGGGCAACCCTGCCCGCGTTACCGAAAGGCTGATGTCGCTAACGCTTGACCACCGCATCAGCACGCACAGCAGTGCCCGCGAAATAAAAAAACTGAAAAAGCAGGCAGCTGAATACAGGGACCTGGCGCATAAATACAAACGCAGTTTTGGCCCGCAGGAGCGCGAGCAACGCAAAGCTCTTTTTGCCGAGGCACGTAATATTGGCCGAGAGGTAGAGCGCATCGAAAAATATATGGTTGACGATACCCTGTCGCGTGCCGATGTGATAACAGCTACACTGGTAGGTGCCAACCACTACACTGTGCGTCACTTGCCATTTAAAACTGTTGTAATTGACGAAGCCGCGCAAGCCATTGAGCCCGCCTGCTGGATACCCATTTTAAAAGCAAAAAGAGTGGTCATGGCCGGCGACCACCAGCAGCTGCCGCCCACTATCAAATCAGCAGAAGCGGCACGTGGCGGACTAACCCAAACGTTGATGGAAAAATGTATGGCCCTGCACCCCGAAGCGGTGGTGCTGCTGCAGGTGCAGTACCGCATGCACCAAACCATCATGAACTTTTCATCGCAGGAGTTTTACAACAACCAACTGCAGGCACACAATTCGGTAGCAGAACACCTGCTTTTTCCCGGCGATAAACCTTTGCACTTTATAGACACGGCCGGTTGCGGCTTCGAAGAAAAAATTGAAGGAACCTCTATCTCCAATGACGAAGAAGCGCATTTTTTAGTAAAACAACTGGAGCATTTTGTGAACGTCTTAAATCCCTTTTACACAGGTAAGGCATTTCCAACTATTGGCGTTGTATCGCCCTACAAGCACCAGGTAGAAATATTAAAAAATGGGGTACAGCAAAGCAGTATGTTGCAGCCGGTAGTAGCATCAATTACGGTTAATACCATCGATTCTTTCCAAGGGCAGGAGCGCGATGCCGTTTTCATCAGCCTCACGCGCAGCAATACCGATAGCATCATTGGCTTTTTGTCGGAGCTGCGCCGCATGAATGTAGCCATGACACGCGCGCGAAAAAAACTGGTGGTGATTGGTGATAGTGCCACACTTTCGCAATCCTCATTTTATGCCGACTTTATTGACTATGCACAAGCGCACGATGCCTACCAAAGCGCCTGGGAGCTGATGGAATTTTAAAAGGAAAATGAGAAGTTTGGGAATATTGAACAGGGAACTGATGAATGATGAATTAGCGAATAGTGAATGTTCAAGTTAAAAGGAAAAAGAGACGTTTTGTTTTCAGTGTCTCCATTCACCATTGACCATTGACGATTCACAAAAGGAAGGCGAGACTTTTTCATTCACTACTCACCATTACTTACTCGCTGCTTTTTTCTCCGCGAAGGTTTTTCTCCAGGCTTTTGCGCGCATAGGTAAGTGCTGCCACCGGCGATTCAAAAAGCTTTACTTCGCCATCTTCATCTTTTACTTCTTCGCCTTCAATGGTCTTATCGGAGCTGGGCTCTTCTACATAAAAGGTGGCGGTAAAATATTCTGTAGGAATAATATTGCGGTTTTCGCGGTCTACATGGTAAGGGTTCACCTTAAACCAAACATCCTTTCCGTTGATGGTCTGCTTTTCTATCATAGTACAATGCCTTTTGCTAAAAAGCAGCAAAGTTGAGGCCACAATAAAAACGTCTGGTTTCCCTTTTGTCACTTGTTGAAACAAAGCCTTGCCTGCGTTAACTTTAATTGCCCAACACTTGCAAACATGAAAAAGACAAGCCTGTTACTTTTTATAAACTTCCTGTTTTTTTACGCTACGGCACAGCCCACTCAAAAGCCCGTGCTGCACGGTAAGGCCTGGATGGCCATTACCGGCAAACCGC
>CBDTUH010000148.1:0-8140 GCA_965363375.1 uncultured bacterium | reverse complement strand
GATTTATTCTTATTATAAAAAAACCACCATTGCCCAAAAGGCCGCCACCCTTATTAAAGAAGGCATGTTTGTGCTTACCGGCGGCGGCACCACCATTATAGAGCTGGCCAAGGCCCTACCGCCAGAGCTTCACGCCACCTTTATTTCAGGCAGCATACCCGCCATAGCCGAATACATCAACCATCCCAGTATAGACGTGATCATGCTGGGCGATAGAGTGTCAAAAAGTTCAAAAATTACCGTTGGGCCCGATGCTATTTGTAAGATTAAAGAAATTAGAAGTGATATCTGTTTCCTGGGCATCAATGCCATTGATATCAATTACGGCGTGACAGATAATGACTGGGATGTGGTACAAATAAAAAGAGCCATGATAGAAGCGGCTAAGAAATTGGTATGCCTCACCATATCCGAAAAATTGAATACACAGCAACCTATAAAGGTTTGCGGATTGGATAAAATTGATATGCTGATAACCGAACTGCCAGCCGATGACCCATTGTTAAAACCTTTTGTGGATGCAGGTGTGGAAGTGCTGTAATCATTCATTGAAGTCAAATCTCTTTTTACTGTATAGTAATCCGTTTAACCTAAAGAATTCTACAAATCTTTAAACTTTTAAACAATTGCTATGCAAAGATTACTGCTACACACAGTCCTTACGATCGGGCTGTTATTTTCCTGCCTGGCATTAATGGCCCAGGAAAGAACGATTTCAGGTGTTGTTAGGGCAGATGATGCTACACCATTAGGTGGAGTAACCGTAACGGTAAAAGGCACCAATCGAATTACCCAAACAGATGAGGCAGGGCGGTTTACCATCACTGCAGCCACCGGGCAGTCCCTGGTTTTCAGTTATGTGGGCTTTAATTCCAAAGAGGTTACAGTAGGTGAAAGCAATACTTTGGATGTAAACATGGGAACAGCCGGAACCACCATGGATGATGTGGTGGTGGTAGGTTATGGCACGCAAAGAAAAGGCAACCTGACAGGCGCTGTTTCTACTGTAAATGTAGACAGAACCTTAGGCGGCAGGCCCATTGCCGATGTAGGCCGTGGACTGCAGGGCGCCGCAGCAGGCCTTAGCGTTATAGTGCCTAGCGGCGAAGTAGGGTCCGATCCGATCATTAAGATTAGAGGGCAACTCGGGTCATTGCAGGGTGGTAGTTCTCCCCTGATACTTTTGGATAACGTTGAAATACCCAGCATACAGGTGGTGAATCCCAACGATATTGAATCCATCACCATATTGAAAGATGCTGCATCAGCCTCTATTTACGGTGCAAAGGCAGCATTTGGCGTTGTATTAATTACCACAAAAAAAGGTGCGCGCGGTGGTAAGCCTCAAATAAGCTATTCCAACAACTTCTCCTGGCAGAACCCATGGAAGGAATTGAAGATGGCGGATGTAAATGGCTTGAAATATACGGTGATGGCTGCTGAGCGCATTGGTACCAACACGCCAACGGGCGCTTTTTACCTGGTGGACAGGGCCAGTTATGAAAGAGCTGTAGAATGGAAGCAAAAGTACGGCGGCCTCGGCCCCGACGATCCTACTGTATTTGGCAGGGATTGGTATGTTCAAGGTGCCAATCAAAAAATGGGTGTGAGAACCTATGACCCTTATGATTATATGATCCGGGAATGGGCGCCTACTCAAAAACACGATTTGTCTGTGGGATTTACTACTGGCAAAACCTCCTATAATATAGGCCTGGGCATATTAGACCAAAGCGGTATGCTCAAGCCTTCCAAATCGGATAAATTTACCCGCTATAATGCATCATTAAAAATTTCAAGTGAAATAAACAGGTACCTTACCATTCGCGGTGGCGCCATTTACTCCAGGAGAAATAAAGAATATGGCTACGCCACCAGTTCTACCACAGCGGACCCCTGGTATTATCTTTACCGGTGGAGTTCGTTGTACCCGCTGGGAATGGATGAAAATGGAAACCCCATCCGCAGCCCGGAAAGTGAAATAGCGGCTGCCAATACCGCCAACATTTTGCAGAACTACCAGAACGTAAGCCTGGGTGCTACCGTAAATATCACCAACAACTGGCGCATCGATTTTGACTATACCTATTCCAACCAGGATGAGATCTGGAAAAGACCCGGTACCAGGTTTACAGCAAGAGATTCCTGGTCGGCACCAGTTATCAGGCTCAATGCCAATGGTGATACGCTTTATGTAAACAACGAAGGGCAGCAGGTAGCCAAGACAGACCCCGGCGCTATGCCCGCTTATGATTTATCATATCGGGAGTACACATCGCTAGGTTCCAACCCCGATCATTTTTACCGCAGTGCCGAAAATTTTTTCAGCCATACCATTAATGCCTTCACCACTTACAATATGAATTTAAAAGAGGATCATGCCTTTAAATTCATATTGGGTTTAAACAGGGTAGCCGCTACTACCGAATGGCAGTATTCTCAAATAACCAACCTGATTGATATTACCAATCCCCAATTTAATTATGGCATAGGCACGCAAACCGTAGGGGGTAATAAAACCTGGGAGTCTCAATTGGGTTATTTCGGACGCGTGAACTATGCTTACAGGAACAAATATTTACTGGAAGGTAACTTGCGCTATGACGGCTCTTCCAAATTCCCGGAGCACCTGTGGTGGAACTGGTATCCTTCTTTTTCTGCAGGCTGGGTTGTAAGCGAAGAAAATTTCATGCAATTTACACAACCGGTCATCAATTTCTTTAAAGTAAGAGCTTCCTGGGGATCCATTGGCGATCAAACCGTATCAAATTCCTTATACCAGCCAATAATGCCTACCGGGCAATCAACCTGGATCAATGGCGCAAGGGTGAATTATGTGGGCTCCCCGGCCGCTATCGATGCCAACATTCAGTGGCAGGATATTGAAAGCAAAAACATAGGAGTGGATATAGGTGTGCTCAACCGCAAAATCAATCTTTCTTTCGATCTTTTTGAAAGAAATACCAATAACATGATCGTATCACAGGAAGGTATTCCGCTCACTTTTGGTGTAGGTGCGCCACTGGGCAATTATGGCGCATTGCAAACCCGCGGTTGGGAGTTTACGCTTGACTTCAACCATAGTTTCAATAATGGCCTGAACATTAATCTAAGAGGTAATGTTTCCGATGCAAAAAGCATCTTAACCTCGGTAGGCTCGGGCACACAGGTAACCGGAAACTATAACGGAAAAATGGTGGGTGAAATATGGGGCTACCGTACAGACCGTTTGTACCAGAAAGAGGACTTTGAACTGGATGCCAATGGTAATCCAATTTTAATTACGCTTACCGCTAACGAAAGTGCTTTATACGCCGGGCGTCAGGCTTATAAACTAAAAACCGTTGATGGTAAAAAGCCCGTGTACCAGGCTTTCCTGCAGAACTCTGCCAACTTTCGTTTTGGTCCTGGCGATGTTAAATTTATGGATGTAAATGGTGATGGCGAGATCAATAACGGTAAAGGAACACTGGAGGACCATGGCGATCTGGAAATGATTGGTAACTCAACGCCACGTTACGAGTATGGATTCAGGATTGGTGCTGACTTTAAAGGTTTTGACTTCAGTGCTTTTTTCCAGGGTGTAGGAAGCCGCGAAATCTGGGGTAACGGACTACTTGCTATTCCTGGTTACAACTCTGCCGACGGCGCCATGCCCGAAGCTATTGCCGGCAATTTCTGGACGCCCGAAACGCCCAACGCCTTTTATCCGGCCGCGTATAACAATGCCAATAGCAATACGGCCAACAACATGCAAATACAGGATCGCTACCTGCTGAACATGGCTTACTTAAGATTAAAAAACATTGCGGTTGGTTATTCGCTTACTGAGTCACTGATCAAAACCAATTGGATCAATTCTCTTAGGGTTTACGTTGGTTTAGAAAATATTCTTACCTGGGATAAATTAGGTGATTTACCAATAGACCCCGAAACTATCAGTGGTTACAGCATGTGGAATACATCTAACTACAATACAGGCCGCACCGGTATGGGTGTACCTGCTTTCAAAAGCATTTCAGTTGGTCTTCAAGCTAATTTTTAAAAAAAATCAAGATGAAATTTATTAAATATCTCTATATCATCCTGGCATCTTTACTATTCATTTCGTGTAACAAAGATGTATTAGACAGGCCGCCGCTTACCGTGGTTATTGACGGGCCCGACTTCTGGAGAAATGAAAGTGACGTGCGCCTGTATGCCAATGCCTTTTACCCGCAATATTTTGTAGGCTATAATTCTTCCTTTACGGCAGATTATACACCTGTAAGAGGCTACACGTTTTCCGATGACCTGACAAGCAAGAACGTGCAGACAAATTTTGAAAACAGCGTTCCTACATCAAGAGGTTCTACTGCTGAAGGCGCTGCCTGGCTAAGCACATATGCCGGCCCTACCTGGAACTTTGCCTGGGTGCGCAAAGCCAATATTTTTATTGACCGGCTGGAAACGAGGGCAAGGCCAAACCTCTCCGAAGAAGCATTCAACCATTGGATGGCCGTTGCCAAATTTTTCAAAGGGTTTGAATACCACCGGCTGGTAAGCGTATTTGGCGATGTGCCTTATTTTGAAAAAGATGTGTTGAATACCGATTTGGAAACTTTGTATAAAGACAGGGATGACAGGGGCTTTGTGATGGATAAGGTGTACGACGATTTCAAATTTGTACTTGAGAATATCCGCGAAAATGATGGTGTGCAGTATTTGAACAGGAACATTGCGGCTGCATTTATATCGCGTATTATGTTGTTTGAAGGCACCTACCAGCATTATCACAACCTGGATGGCGCTCGCGCCAAAAAATACCTGGAGTTTGCTGTAGAAGCGGCAGAAATCGTCATCAACAGCAACAGGTATAGCTTTACACGCGACTTCAAATCACTGTTTACATCCGAAAGCCTGGCAGGCCACCCCGAAGTTTTAATTTACCGCGTGTACGATCCGGCATTGTTGGTGACACACAGCATAGGTTCTTATTCAAACGGAACAGAAACGGCTGTTTTTGATCCGAACCTGGACCTGGTAAAATCTTTTATTGTAAACGATGGCAAAGTATGGCAGAATTCTGCAGTGCCGGAAGCGGAAAGCTTTTCCATTCCCGACCTGGCCAGAACAAGGGACCCGCGGTTTGAAGCTTCGTTTATAGACAGGCCACTGGCTTCATCATCAACACTTTTGTATGGCTATAAGTTTGCATCAAGAGAAGCCATTACCTATATAGGCAAACCTTACCCGCCGGCATGGGGCAGCAACACCAACACTAGCGATGCGCCGGTGATGCGCCTGGCAGAAGTGGTGCTCAACTGGATAGAAGCCAAAGCCGTTCTGGCACAATACTATGGCGGCCCCTCGGTTACTCAGGCTGATCTAGACAAATCCATCAACGCCATACGCAGCCGCCCGCTGGATGCTGCGGCCATTGCAAAAGGTGTACAAAAAACAGCACCGCTGCAATTAGCTGCCTTACCCAACGACCCCGAACGCGATGCGGATGTGCCCGAACTGATTTGGGAAATCCGGCGCGAGCGGAGAATGGAATTTGTATATGAGCACAGCCGGCTTCTGGACCTGAAGCGCTGGAAAAAACTGCACTACATGGACTTTAGCCGCAAGCCCGATTACCTGCTGGGTCCCTGGGTGAACATCCCGGTAGAAATACCGAGCTACTTAACTGCAGCTACCGTAAACAGGGTAAAGGTTCGTAAAGAAGACGGCACCATTGTAACCTGGAATGGTAATAATGCCAGCGAAATGGTTGGCTTTTGGGTGGTAGAAAACGGCCAGAACAGGTTGGCTTTTTCCGATAAAAATTACCTGGCGCCGGTAGGGCAAGCTCAGATTGTTCAATATGAAGAAAATGGATTTACGCTCTCCCAAACCGAAGGCTGGTAATCTTTTTAAAAATGTATTTTATATAAAGTGCCCTGCTGTAAAAAGCAGGGCACTTTTTTAAAAGGAAAAAGAGACGTTTATGGAAACCACGAGATGGATAGATCTTTCAGATTAAAAGGAAAAAAAGACGTTTGAAAAATCCCCAAAAATTAAAAGAAAAAACAGACGTTTTTATTTACGATATATGATTTTAAAATTACGATTTGATTATAAATGCAAAAGGAAAAGGAGACGTTTTAGGGCAAATGATGAAACGTCTCTTTTTCCTTTTAAACGTTTAGCCCTAAAAAGCAGTTTAGATAAAAGTTGTAACTTAATAAATCTAAAACTGCTGTTATGACAAAAACCATCACCCTGCTGTGTGCTTTTGTCGTACCCTTTCTTTGCTTCGCACAAAGCACGTTAAGCCAAGGCGCTCAACTGCTTTTTAGCAACGCAGCCAGCAAACTTTCTGCAGCCGAAAAAAACGAGATCTACAAGCAGACAGGCTTCCTGCTTTCGCGCGATAAGAAATTGTTTATAATGGATAAGGAAAGCGCCGATTTCCCTTTTGGAGCAATGGTATATACCACTGATCTGAATAAAGATGGAAGGGAAGAAGTGTTTGTGCAGTATGGCAATAGTTACACCTCCGGACATACAGGTTCGAGCCTTTTGCTGTATATCAAAAACAGTGCAGGTAAATACCAATCGCACCTGGGTTTTCCGGGCGTGGAGCCGGACGCGTTGGCTACAGGCAATCTGGGCTATCCCGACCTCCTGATTGGCGTACCCGGTTTTGAATTTCCGATCTGGCGCTGGAACGGGAAGACGTATGATTACCACCGGAAAGTAAAGGACACCGACCTGAAAAACCTAAAACGCACACCTATTGCCGATCTGAGCAAGGCTTATGCAAAAACGCTTCAGTAAATTTGGTGGTTGATCGAAGGGAAGTTGACAGAGGACAGATGACAGAAAAGGCAAAACGTCTGTTTTTCCTTTTAATCCTTTTGCAGGCCCAGGATGACATGTTTTACAAAGAGAAAAGGAGAGAAGGAATGAAAAGCAAACGTCTTTATTTTCTTTTGGGCTCCTGCCTGTAATAAATTTTACATTTTTAATTTTTCATTACCTCAAAACGTCTCATTTTCCTTTTAAGATTCTACTCAAAAAGTTCGTACTTGGTTTTAGGGCGGCGTGCTTCGTTCCAGCTAAAGCGGCTGAGGCGCAACGAGCCGCGCTTTTCTTCCGATGCCGGCCAAAGCGTTCCTTTTACACTGCTGCGAAACACCACTTTATACAGGTCGCCTTTGGCAAAATACACGTCCATAATGTCGCTGTTCGTTTGGTTGATGCCGGAGTAGGTACTGTCTTTATCGTCGCGCAGAAAATAAACGGTTTCTGCCATACCTTTTGCCCGCACCGAATCGATCACGCCATTAATAAAATAGCCATCCAGCCGGGTAGATTGCACCTGGTTATAAACACCCGGGTCCATTTCATTTACCAGCAGCGAATTTTCAAACACCTGCACCCGCTTTGCTTTTTTGTTTTCAGTGTATAAAAAAATCGTGTCTCCACTTATCTGGCTGTTGTTGGCCCACACAATGGGGTTTTGGTACAGACGGAAAACAGAATCTTTAAAAGAATAAAAAAGGCTGTCGCTAACCGATTGCAGCGAGTCGGAAAAAATGCGCACGTTCTTGAATGCTGCAAAATAACGGACAGTGCTGTCTTTTACAGGCTTTGTGCCTTTTGCCAGTTTAACAACGATTGAATCCTTTGCGGTACTGTCCACGCGGTTGGGAAAGCGGTCGGATATTCGGGCGGTAAAAAGCGTATCAGCCGTTACGTAAATAGAATCGGTTTCCTGCTTAATGATCATGAGCGGCTTGCGCGTGGCCAGGTAAGCTTCCTTGTTGCGGTCGGCAAATATTTCGTTGGCCAGTATGCTGATGCCCTGTGCGGTATCTATTAATACACCGTTGCCAAGTATCTGCACCATGCCGGTTTGGTCGTCGGAGGCAATCTGGTCGCCCACAATGCGCACGCCTTTATCTTCAATAGCCGTGCGCTCAATAAACTGGGCACTGCCGATGCGCATGTCGTAGGTGCCGGCGGTGGTGCGTATGGTACGGCCGGCCGAGTCGCGCAAGAATGTTTCGGCAATAAAAGTGGCGGTCTGCGTTTCGGTGTTGTAAAGCAGCGAGTCGCTTTTGAGGTAATAGGCCGGGTCTTTCCGCTCTACGTTTTTCCTGAAGTAAAT
>CBDTUH010000147.1:0-8169 GCA_965363375.1 uncultured bacterium | reverse complement strand
CTGCCTGGTATTTTTCTGGAAAGAACTGGAGCGGCAGGTGCGCATTACAGGGCTGGTGGCGCCCGTGCCTGCGGAAGAAAGCGATGCTTATTTTAAAGCCCGGCCCGAAGGCAGCCGCATTGGTGCCTGGGCATCACCACAAAGCCAGGTGATTCAAAATCGCGAATGGCTGGATGCGCAATACGAATTGAGATTAAAGGAACTAAGCGGCACTTCTATAGAACGGCCACCGCACTGGGGTGGTTATGCCGTAAAGCCGGTGCTGGTAGAGTTTTGGCAGGGCCGCCCCAGCCGCCTGCACGATAGGTTGCAATACTCTTTGCAAGATGATGGCACATGGAAGATTGAACGCCTGGCGCCTTAATAAGTTTGTAGTTTGTGGTTGGTAGTTCTTTAGGTGCGAAACGTCTCCTTTTCCTTTTAAAATTGTGATGGAAAAAAGCAACAAATTAGTCCTGTCATGCTGAACTCGCTTCAGCATTCATTTGTTTGCCTTCGGCAGATTTCTCCTTCCAGTCGAAATGACAAGCAAGGAGGCATTACTTGTTTCTTCATTATTAAGTAAAAGGAGAATCAGATAATTTTTCAACGACCGCTCTTGTCATCTCGAGCGAAGCGAGAGATCTGCCGAAGGCGCATACATTATAAACGTCTGTTTTTCCTTTTAAGGTTTCAACTCACTTAGATGGTTTTCACTTTTCTATTTTGACTTTCCAAAACGTCTGATTTCCCTTTTAAATCCAAAATAAAAATGTTCAACACGGGCAGCTGGTTTATTAACCATTGCTCCTGTTGAACATTGCTTATAGCCGGCACCACAAAAAAGTGCGGTATATTTTTAACCTTCTTTCTTTTCAGACTTTGAAGCTGCTGTTGCAGTTGCTTCTTTCTTTGGATTGGCAGGTCTGCTTTTTCCAAATGAACCTTTGAAAATCTTACCTTTTTTGGTTTTCTTATCTCCTCTACCCATGATGTTTGATTTAGATGTTTTTAATTGTTGGGGCAAAAGTAACAAAAAAGCTTTCCCGTTTGCGCAGGAAAGCCTTTTATTCAGTTGAAACAAGATATTACAACTTGCCAGATAATTCTTTACCGGCTTTGAAACGGGCCACTTTACGGGCTTTGATTTTAATTACTTCGCCAGTTTGTGGGTTACGGCCATTGCGTGCTGCGCGCTTGGTTACTGAAAAAGTACCAAAACCAACCAGGGTTACTTTGTCGCCTTTTTTCAGGGTTTTAGTTACCGCGTCAACAAATGCGTCTAAAGATGTGTTAGCCTGAGTTTTGGTGATGCCTGCTTCTTCAGCAATGTGTGCAATCAGTTCAGCTTTGTTCATAGTGAATTTTTTAAAAAAATTGAGTGGAACAAATTTATACGTTTTGCATTAGGAACAAAATATTTTGAATAAATATTTATTTTATATCACAAGGCTAAAAGCCGCGCGCAGTAAGGGTTTTAACTAATTATGCAAAAAGGAGAGGTAATGAAAAGATAATATGGCAGCGCTGAAACCCTTGCTGGTGGCGCATTTGCGGCCGCCGATGCTACAATACAGCAGTAGCAAGGGTTTCAGCGGAATATAGTGTTTAATTGTGAGAATTAATAGCGCTTAAAAATAATTATGCACAACTACTGCACCACCTGCATTAAAGTACGAAAAGCAATAAAACGGTCGCCCCATTTTTGAGTGCTTTGCTGTTGCAGTGAGGCGGCAAACTCTTTTTTATACTGCTCATAATCTTCCATTGTTAGAGCATGGTACTGAATGGCATAGGTGGGTCCTTCGGCATCGTCCACCTCCAGCAGCCTTACAATTTGATAGTGCGTAAAGCAGCCTGTAGCCAGCAGTGCGGGTGCATGCTCCTGCTGCATCCATTGCAGCCAGGCATCGGCAATAGAGGCATCTACTTTTACCGTTACGTTGTAAATAATCATGTTAGTTGTTTAAGGCTTCCACATCAATTTCTGCAAAAACCGGGCAATGATCGCTGTGTTTTACCTGCGGGTAAATGGCGGCGCTTTTCAGGTGCGGCTTCAGGCTTTCAGTTACGGAAATATAATCCAGGCGCCAGCCTTTGTTCTGCTCGCGTATGGTAGGAAAGCGCTGCGTCCACCAGGTGTACTGGTGCGGGTTTTTATTAAAATGGCGGAATGCATCTACCCAATTGTTGCTGTAAAGGTTATCCATCCAGGCGCGCTCTTCAGGCAAAAAGCCGCTGCTTTTTTTGTTGCCTTTCGGGTCGTGCAGGTCTATTTCGTTGTGCGCAATATTAAAGTCGCCACACAATATTAAATGCGGGTTGGTTTGTTGTAAGTTTTGCAGGTAATTGTAAAATTCTGCAAGCCATTTCATTTTAAAATCCTGCCGCGTATCGCCCGAAGTACCAGATGGAAAATAAGCATTAATGAGGCGTACTTTACCAAAGTCCAACTGTATCACTCGGCCTTCAAAATCGCTTTCGTGATGTCCGGTGCCACAGGTTACGTTATCGGGTTTTATTTTAGACAATACGGTTACGCCGCTGTAGCCTTTTTTGTTGGCGCAAAACCAGTAGTCGTAATAACCCATTTCGGTAAACACTTTACAGTCTACATCGCCGGGATGCGCCTTGGCTTCCTGTATGCAGATAACGTCGGCAGGATGTGTTTGCAGCCAGTCGCAAAAGCCTTTTTTCATGGCGGCACGTATGCCGTTTACATTGTAGGAGATTACTTTCATAACAGGTGAGCAAGTTAAGAGCAATTATGCATTTGATATCATTCTCTGTATGTTTTTTGCTGCACAAATAAATAGCGCTACAACAAAAAGTGCAGCTGATGGTATTTATATAAAATAGAATTGTTGTAGTGGTTATTGAAAAAAGTTGGTTTAAATAATGACCATAACCACATTGGTTATAACTATTATAACCAGCGTTAGAAAAAACAGGTCTGCTTTTAGTTTTGAATGGTTGGCTGTTTTAACCGAGTCAATTATTGCAACAATCTTTTTATACAAAACATATACGGAAAGCGGAATGAGCATAAAATATACAGAAGACATGATTGAATGATTTTTTAGTTGTTGCGTTGCAGTTTGCTGTATTAAAAAAGGTTTACGATTCTAAGGCTATTGCAGGTGCTTTTTAAAAAAATCAATAGTACGCTTCCAGGCCAGTTCTGCATCTTCTTTATCGTAGCGTGGTGTGGTATCGTTATGAAAGCCATGGTTGGCACCTTCGTACAGGTAGGCTTCGTATACCTTGTTATTTTCTTTTAATGCTTTTTCGTAAGCCGGCCAGCCTTCATTTACGCGCGTGTCCAGTTCTGCATAATGCAGCTGCAGTGGCGCTTTTATTTTTGTTACTTCTTCAACTGGTGGCTGACCTCCATAAAAAGGAACAGCAGCATCAAGAGCGGACAGGCGCACTGCCATCATATTGGCTATCCAGCCGCCAAAGCAAAAGCCTACCACGCCTACTTTACCATTACAGTCTTTTTGATTTATTAGATAGTCGTAGGCAGCTATAAAATCTTCCAGCATTTCATCCCTGTTGCGTTTGCTTTGCAGGGCGCGGCCTTCATCGTCGGTGCCGGGGTAGCCGCCCAGCGGTGTAAGGGCATCGGGCGCCAATGATATAAAGCCGGCCAGTGCTGCGCGGCGCGCCACATCTTCTATATGCGGGTTGAGGCCGCGGTTTTCGTGCACTACTACTATGCCGCCCAATTTTTTATTAGCATCAACCGGCATCGATAGCAAGGCCTTGATGGTGCCGCCACCTTTTGGCGATGCATAATGTATGTACTCGGATTTGATTCTTGGGTCGTTTGCTTTTATTTGCACAGCACCTTTGTAGTCGGGCATCAAAAAACTCATAAGCGATGGAACGGTAAGCGTGCCCACGGCGTAGGTAGAAAGCTTCTGCATAAAAATGCGCCGGTTGATGCGGTTGTGTGCATAATCATCGTACAGGTCAAACACTTCCTGCCTGATGTCTTCTTTTTTGATATCGCTCATAATGGGTGGCTTTGTGGTTATCTAAATGTAAGCAATTATGCTTCAATCAAAAGGAAAAACAGACGTTTGGAATGTGAGCCGTGAAAGGTAAAACGTGAGTTAATTGACGATTTTTTTTAAAAGGAAAAACAGACGTTTTTGTTGATGCGATTGTTGAAGCCCCAATGGAGCGTCGCAACAGAAGCTTCATCAGTGCTCAACTGCCGGTAACAAAAAAGTAAAAGGGAAAACAGTCATTTTACTGATTAACCCGATTAACCAATACAATAAATCACAAAATGAAAAAGAGACGTTTTATTTTTTCTCTATCAGCCACCAGCGGCGTGGCTTGCGCGGGCGTACTTTAAAGTTGGCCTGAATGTATTTACGGATATGGTCCATCGCTTCGTCCACATCATCAGTCAGCAGCACCAGCTTCATGTCTTCTTCAGATATGGTTCCTTTTTTGGCAAAATCGTGCATGGCTTCCCACAACTCTTTGTAAAAGCTTTTGCCAAACATTACTATAGGAAAACCGGTGATGGTTTTGGTTTGTACCAGCGTCAGTGTTTCAAACAGTTCATCCATAGTGCCAAAGCCGCCGGGCATAATTATGAATGCGTACGAATATTTAATGAGCAGCGTTTTGCGCGTAAAAAAGTGGTCAAACGTCATCCACTTGTGCATATACTGGTTGTGCGTTTGCTCAAAGGGCAGGCGAATGTTGCAGCCTACCGACTTACCGCCAGCCTCGAATGCGCCGCGGTTAGCCGCTTCCATAATGCCCGGGCCACCGCCCGTCATGGTGGTAAAGCCCAGTTGGGCGATGCGCTTGCCAAATTCGCGCGCGCAAATGTAGTATTCGTGCTCTTCTTTAAAACGTGCCGAGCCAAACACCGCAATACAGGGGCCGACAAAATGAAAGGTTCTGAATCCTTTGATGAGTTGCCTGAACACTTGCCATGCAAATTTCAGTTCGTAACCCCTGCTTTTGGGGCCATCGAGGTATACGTGTGTTTTTGGAGGTATGATAGGGTCGCGCTTTGCCATGCTGTTTCTTCTTTTTTTCTGCTTCAATAAAAAACAAACAAAATCGTGCCGTTTGACAGCTTCCTTAAAGTTAAGCATTTTACATGCCCTGCTGTAAAGCTGTTTTCTTTTGAAAACGTCTCATTTTCCTTTTAAATTTTGACCATTGCGGCATTGCAATAAATTTGCAGCTATGGAAAATATCAAGGCTATTATTTTCGACCTCGGCGGCGTGCTGATAGACTGGAACCCCGATTATGTGTTTGACAAACTGTTTGATGATAAAGTAAAAAAGCAGTTCTTTTTTGAGAACATCTGCACCTCCGACTGGAACGAAGAGCAGGATGCGGGACGCGAGATAAAAGTGGCAACAGAAGAATTGGTAGCGCAACACCCGGAGTGGAAGGAATATATAGAAGCTTTTTACGGGAAGTGGACCGATATGCTGGGCGGGCCCATACATGATACAGTGCATATTTTTGAGCAGCTGAAAGAAAAGAACCTTCATAAATTTTATGCGCTTACCAACTGGAGTGCGGAGCTGTTTCCTATAGCGCTGGAGCGTTACGAATTTTTGCATTGGTTTGACGGCCGCGTGGTTAGTGGAGAGGAAAAAATGCGCAAGCCACATCCGGCCTTTTACCAAGTGCTGCTGCAGCGCTACAGCCTGCAACCGCACGAAACCCTTTTTATTGATGATAACCTGCGGAACATAAAAGCCGCTGAAGCAATAGGTATTAACTGCATTCATTTTCAAAGTCCGGCGCAGCTTAGAGAAGAATTGCAGCAATTGCGTTTGTTATAAAAGGGAAAAGAGAGGTTTGATAAGTCGTCAGCGTTCGGTTGACAGTCGTCAGAATGTGTGGTGTGCTTTATAATTTTAAAAGGGAAAGGAGACGTTTTTAAAAACGTCTCCTTTCCCTTTTATTTTTTTATTGCATTAAGAATTTTATTCCAATACCGGCCTGAGCCATCTTTCTGCTTCTTCCAGCGTCATACCTTTTCTTTTGGCATAATCTTCCAGCTGGTCCTGTTTTATTTTTCCTAAACCAAAATAGTGGCTTTGCGGGTGCGCAATATACCAGCCGCAAACAGAGGCAGGCGGGTTCATGGCCAGGCTTTCGGTAAGTTCAATACCTATATTTTCGGTAACGTTCAGCAGGCTAAACAGCTTCCATTTTTCGGTATGATCGGGGCAGGCAGGATAACCGGGCGCCGGGCGAATGCCTTTGTATTCTTCGTGTATCAGTTGCTCGTTGCTAAGCCGCTCTTCTTTTTCATATCCCCAGTATTCTTTGCGTACCCGCTCGTGCAGGCATTCGGCAAAGGCTTCCACCATGCGGTCGGCCAGTATCTGCACCAGTATCTTGTTGTACTCGTCGTGCTCAGCAGCAAAGCCGTCAATCCATTTCCGCGCACCATCAATGCTAACGGCAAACGCACCCATGTAATCGGTATGGGCCGGAGGCGTAGCTGCTTCTGCCGACGGTACTTCTATTGTAGCACCATCGGGCATAATAAAATCTGCGAGTGAAAAAGTAGGCTGCCCGATGGCTTTTTTCAGTTGCTGGCGCAGCATTTCAAGCCTTACTTCGCCGTTGCCGGTTTGCAACACAACAGTGTCCCTGTCGTTGCTATTGGCAGGCCAAAAACCTATAACACCTTTAGCGGTAAACCACTTTTCATCTACAATCTTTTGCAGCATATTCTGCGCATCTTTCAATAGCCTTGTGGCTTCTTCGCCAAACACTTTATCGCTCAGCACTTCGGGGTAGCGGCCGGGCATTTCCCAGGCTATAAAAAACGGACCCCAATCGATGTACTTTGCAATGGTACCCAGGTCAAAATTTTTAAAAACAGTAATGTCATCAACAGCAGGCTTCACGGGCTTGTAATGCTTCCAGTCGAACCGCTCTTTGGTTACTGTTGCTTCTTCATAATCGATGAGTGCCTTGTGGCTTCCTTTGTTGAGGAATTGCTGGCGTATGCGGTTGTATTCTGTTGCCGTTTGCTCTAAAAATGGCTGTTTGTTTTCTTTATTCAGCAAGCTGCTCACCGCTGTTACGCTGCGCGAGGCATCAAGCACGTGCAGCACACCACCATCATACTCGGGTGCAATTTTTACGGCCGTGTGTGTGCGGCTGGTGGTAGCGCCGCCAATCAGCAGGGGCTGCTGCATGCCGCGGCGTTTCATTTCGCGCGCTACATGAACCATCTCGTCCAGCGATGGTGTGATGAGTCCGCTGAGGCCAATAATATCTACATTCTCTTTAATTGCTGTTTCCAGTATTTTGTCGGCAGGCACCATTACGCCCATGTCTATCACATCATAACCATTACAACCTAGTACCACACCTACAATGTTTTTACCAATATCATGCACATCGCCTTTTACAGTGGCCATCAGTACTTTGGCGGCGCCGGCGGCTTCTTCATTTTTAGTGCCGGCGGCAAGGTGCGCTTGCAGGCGCGCTTCTTTTTCCGCTTCTATATACGGGGTCAACACTGCCACGGCTTTCTTCATCACACGCGCGCTTTTTACCACCTGCGGCAGAAACATTTTACCAGCACCAAATAAGTCGCCTACTACATCCATGCCGGCCATCAGCGGCCCTTCAATTACTTCCAGTGGTGCGGGATATTTTTGACGCGCTTCTTCGGTGTCCCCATCAATATAATCTGTAATACCGTTTACCAGGGCGTGCTTTAAGCGTTCTTCCACTGAAGCGCTGCGCCAGGCTTCGTCTTTTTTTTCTTCTTTGCCTTTGCTCTTTACTGTTTCGGCAAATGTTACCAGCCGCTCGGTAGCGTCAGGTCTTTTGTTGAGCACTACGTCTTCGCAAAGCTCGCGCAGTTCGGGTTCAATAGATTCGTACACTACCAGCTGTCCGGCATTGACAATGCCCATATCCAGACCTGCCTTGATGGCGTGCAGCAGAAAAACAGAATGAATGGCTTCGCGCACCACATCATTACCACGAAAGGAAAAAGAGACGTTTGATACACCGCCGCTCACTTTTACCAAGGGCATCTTTTGCTTGATGATGTGCGTAGCTTCAATAAATTCAACGGCGTAATTATTATGTTCTTCTATACCGGTGGCAATGGCAAATATGTTGGGGTCAAAAATGATGTCCTGCGGTGCAAAGCCTACTTTTTCAGT
>CBDTUH010000146.1:0-8254 GCA_965363375.1 uncultured bacterium | reverse complement strand
AGGCGTACACATTGTAACGGTGAACGATTACCTGGCCCGTCGTGATAGTGAGTGGAACGGAACCATCTTTGAATGGTTAGGTTTAACGGTTGATTGTATTGACAAGCACCAGCCCAACAGCGAAGAACGCCGCCGCGCCTATGGTGCCGATATTACTTACGGTACCAATAACGAATTTGGTTTTGACTACCTACGCGATAACATGGTGCACTCGCCACAGGAAATGGTGCAGCGTAAACACCACTACGCAATGGTGGATGAGGTGGATAGCGTATTGATTGACGATGCGCGTACGCCTTTAATCATATCTGGCCCCGTACCCCGTGGCGATGACCAGCAATACCACATACACAAGCCCCGGATTCATGCACTGGTGCAGGAGCAGGAGCGCCTGGTGCGTGGTTACCTCAACGAAGCCCGCAAGCGCATTGCCGCTGGTGATGATGATCCCAAAAGTGGTGGTCTGTTTCTTTTCCGCGCTTACCGCGGTTTGCCTAAGTATGGTCCCCTCATTAAATTTTTAAGCGAACCCGGTATTAAAGTAAAACTGCAAAAAGCAGAAAACTATTACCTGGCCGATCAGCAGCGGAACATGCACATTGTGGATGAAGAGTTGCTTTTTCATATTGATGAAAAAAACAAATCGGTTGACCTCACCGATAAAGGTTTAGCCGCCATTACAAAAGCAGGCGAAGACCCCGAGTTTTTTGTACTGCCCGATATTGGCGTAAAGCTGGCCGAAATTGAAAAAGTAGAGGCAGCCGCAGAAGAAAAACTGCAACAGAAAGAAGCTATTTTAAACGATTATTCCCAAAAAGCAGATCGCATACATACCGTACAGCAATTGCTGAAAGCCTACACACTGTTTGAAAACGATGTGGAATATATTGTAGTGGATGGCGCTGTTAAGCTGGTAGATGAGCAGACCGGCCGTATTATGGAAGGTCGCCGCTACTCGGATGGTTTGCACCAGGCAATTGAGGCGAAAGAAAATGTAAAGATTGAAGCTGCCACGCAAACTTATGCTACGGTTACGCTGCAAAACTACTTCCGTATGTACCACAAGCTGGCCGGCATGACCGGTACGGCCGAAACCGAAGCAGCGGAATTATGGAGCATTTACAAATTAGATGTGGTAACCATCCCTACCAACCTTCCCATTACCCGTAAAGATGAGCAGGATTTGGTATATAAAACCAAGCGCGAAAAATTCAAGGCCGTAATTGAAGAAATTGAAGCCTTGCGCAACGCGGGCAGGCCTGTGCTGGTAGGTACCACTTCGGTAGAAATTTCAGAATTACTTAGCCGTGCTTTGCAAACCAAAAAAATTCCGCACAACGTACTCAACGCCAAGCAGCACTCCCGCGAAGCACAGATTGTAGCTGAAGCAGGTTTTGCCGGCGCCGTAACCATCGCCACCAACATGGCCGGTCGTGGTACCGACATTAAGCTGGGGCCTGGTGTAAAAGTTGCCGGTGGTTTGGCCATTATTGGTACGGAGCGCCACGAAAGCCGCCGTGTAGACAGGCAGTTACGTGGTCGTGCCGGTCGCCAGGGCGACCCCGGAACCTCGCAGTTTTATGTATCGCTGGAAGATGACCTGATGCGCATGTTTGGTAGCGAACGTATTGCCGGCATAATGGATCGCTTTGGTTATAAAGAAGGCGAAGTGATTCAGCATAGCATGATTACCAAAAGCATTGAGCGTGCACAACGCAAAGTTGAAGAAAACAACTTTGGCATTCGCAAGCGCCTGCTGGAGTATGATGATGTAATGAACAAGCAGCGGAACGTAATTTATGGCAAGCGCCAGCACGCCTTGTTTGGCGACCGTTTGGCACTGGATATTGACAATGCCTTTTCGCTGGTGGCCGAAAGCCTGGTTTCCTCTTTCAAAGAACAGGAAGACTTTGAAGGCTTTAAACTGGCATGTATTGTCAACTTCAGCATAGATACTGCTATTACAGAAGAAGAATTTAAGCGCCAGCCGGCCGGCACTTTAACCGACAGGCTGTATACCGAAGCTATTGAGAACTACCAGCGCCATAAAGAAGAAGTTACGCGACAGGCAGTGCCCGTGTTCCAAAACATCCGCCAAACGCAGGGTGCGCATATTGAAAATGTGGTAGTGCCGTTCAGCGATGGCCGCAAAGGCATTAATGTACTGGCCAACCTGGATAAAACCATCAGCACCAACGGCGAAGAACTGAGCAACGCCCTGGAACGCAACATTACTTTGGCCATTATTGATGATAGCTGGAAAGAGCACCTGCGCTCGATGGACGACCTGAAGCAAAGCGTGCAAACGGCTTACCTGGAGCAGAAAGACCCGCTGGTAATATATAAGGTAGAAGCGTTCAACTTGTTTAAGCAGATGGACAATAACCTGAACCGCGAGATTGTATCATTCCTGTGCCACGCACAGCTGCCTATACAGCAGGAAGAAGCACCACAGGTTTTGCGCGAAGGACAGCAGCAAAAAACAGACATGCGCCACCTGCAGGCTAATAAAGAAGAAATTGATGCCGTGGGTGACGACTATGCTGCCAACGAAAAAGATTATTACGATCCGGCGAGCGATGTAGCGGTAAAACAGGAGCCTATTAAAGTAGGACCCAAAATTGGCCGCAACGACCCCTGCCCTTGCGGTAGCGGAAAAAAATACAAGAACTGCCACGGCAAAGATGCCGTATAAAACGTCTTGAATCCCTTTTACAATGCCGCCCTTTTGGGGCGGCATTTTTTTTGACGGCTTGCGAAGAATTTAAAAGGAAAAGGAGACGCTTTCGTTATCATAAAGTGCTGAATTGAGCTCAGTATTACAAGTACGGATTTTTCATTTACACATCAGTTCATTTTGTAGTAGGTGGTGCAACCTTAAACTGTCATGCCGAACTTGTTTCGGCATCTCCTGCTACTATATATTTATGTTATATTTCATATTTTACAAAATGGTCAAAATTATCCAGTACTCCGTATACATCATGGGTAATCGTTCTGCAACGGTGTTGTATGTAGGTGTTACATCCAATTTAGAAAGTCGCGTATGGCAACATAAGAATGGTGAGGGTGGCCAATTTACTTCAAAATACAATTGTCATTATCTGCTTTATTATGAAGATTACCAACATATATATAGAGCAATTGAAAGAGAAAAGCAGTTAAAGAACTGGCATCGAGATTGGAAACTAAACTTGATAAAGCAGGAAAATCTGGAGTTAAAGGATTTGGCAGAAGACTGGTATAGATAATCAATACAACAAAAGGAGATGCCGAAACAAGTTCGGCATGACAGGTCTGGGTGTTGCACTTTTTTTAAGTATCCTTATTATGCAGTTATTACAACAATAAAACAGATTCACTTCATTCTATATAAAACGTCTCTTTTCCCTTTTAAAATATCCTAAGCTCTTTGCGCTAGCGGCAGCAATATGGTGCGGGTTTGCGCATCTTCTTGCACCAGCACGGGGCGATGCGTCAGCAACTCAAATTTGCGGATGATGGTTTTCAATTTGGCGGCTTCGCCGGAGGAGGCGCCGGCGGCTTTTTTCTGCATGCTGTTTTGTACCTGCAGGCAATTGTCCTTTAGACTCACATCAAAAAGCAGCGGGGCCGTTTTGCTGAGTTCGGCTTCGGCCAGCGTGCTTTCCAGCAGGGCCTGCAGGCTCAGCGGCGGTATCATCAGGTTTTGTTCCGTACCATTCAAATTCATCTGTACCTGCAGGGCCGCTCCGTAGCGAGCCGAAAGTATATGAAAGTACGAGCGCAGAAAGCGCAGTTCATCGGCCAGCGGAACCAACGTTTCTTCGTTGTGGCGCAGCAGGTAGCGGTACACCTTGCTCATTTCATCGAGGTAGGTTTCGGCGGCAGGCCCATTTTCTTCTATCAGGCTGCTGAGGGTATTTAAATTATTGAATAAAAAGTGCGGGTTGAGCTGGCTTTTGAGGTTCCAGAGCTGGCTTTGCATGTACGCATGTTTCAGCTTTTCGGTTTCCATCATGGCTTCTTTCCACTTATCAAAACCCACGGCGCCCTCGTGCAGAATAGTGGTAAAAACATTGATCACATTGGCAATCACCAATAATATTACATAGTTGGACTGCGGCAATTGTAAATTGAAAAATGCCTCGTAACCAATAAATAGAAAATGAAGCGTAAGCGACTTGATAAGAATAAAAAAACCAATTTTCAGCCAGAACTGCTTCAAATAATCTGCCTCGCGTGGCAGGCGGTCTTTTAATATTACAGAAACCTTGTCGTGCACCAGCCAAAGCAAACTTACCATCAGAAAGGTAACCGCGTAAGTGATGGCGAAAAACCGCCCCGATGATAACAGCAATGACCCGAACATCAGAAAATTGAGCAGCAGCGTATGCAGCGGCATGATCAGTAAAAATAATAACAGGCCTTTTTTGGTGTACTGCTGTAATATCATGGTTGGTACCGGAAAAAAATTTTTATTGGTTTATCATGCTTTTAATAATGCCTATCTTATATCTGCTCCCGCTTTAACGTTTTATTAAAATCTGTTTTTTCAATGCCATTTCTTTAAAAGGAATTGGAGACGTTTTGCCACCTGCTCACTGCATTCATTGCAAACAGCGCACAGCCACAATATGCAACGAGTTTGCCACATTGCGGGTTATACGCACCGCCAACTGCTATAAAGTTGTATGAATTGACGATTACTACGGATGAATTGTAATAGCAATTTTTTAATACCTACCTGCTATCCGTTTTATCAAAAGGAGCAACTGTTGCTTCTGGCAAATTTGCAAGTGCCCAAAATAGCTTTAACCATTTTTAAGCAAGCTGTTAAACTGCTTAACAACCGCTGCCACCAGTCATAATTTACTTGCAGCCGGCTGTAACCAAATATACTTTTGCTACGTCATACTTACAAACAAACCAAAAACACAAACAAATAAACTAACTGCATCATGAAAAATTTAATTATCGCCATCGCCATTTTTGTAGCCGGCACATTTACACAAACTGCAAACGCTAACCCCGGTAAAACCAATCCTGCGGTTCAGCAATCTTTTCAAAACAATTTTAGCGGCGCCACCAATGTGGAGTGGACCATTACCGAAAACCTGTACAAGGCATCTTTCACCTATAATGGACAAGTAGTAACTGCTTTTTACAGCACTGATGGTACACAACTGGCACTTACCAAAAACCTTTCTAGCGACCAGCTGCCCGTAACGCTGCAGGCCGAACTGAAAAAACATTATGGCAACTACTGGGTAAGCGACCTGTTTGAGATGAACGACGCCAGCGGTGTGCATTATTATATTACTTTGGAAACCGGCGAAAGCAAAGTGGTTTTGAAATCACAATCAAGCTTTAACTGGGGCGTTTTCCAGAAAACGAAAAAGGCATAGTTGATCGTTATATTCGATTTCGAACGCCCGGTTGCTTCTGCATCCGGGCTTTTTTATTTGTTGTAATGGTAGTATTGATTAATCAGTTGATTGGCAAAACGTCTTAAATTCCTTTTAAGTCTTTTGATACATCGTAAATCCGAAATCATATTTCGTAATTCAAAAAACGTCTCTATTTCCTTTTGTTTAAACTTCAATATTAAAAGGAAAAAGGGATGTTTTTATTTACCTGCATTTGTACCCTGATGAAACTTCTGTTGCGACGCTCCGTTCGGGCTACAGCCATTGCATCAACAGAAACGTCTCTTTTTCCTTTTACATTTTAAATTTTTCATTTTACAGTCCTACAAACGTCTCTTTATCCTTTTAACCGCTCTCTATACTTTCATGGTTTTCACTTTTAACTTTTGACTTTTATTCAAAACGTCTCTTTTTCCTTTTAATCTTACATATAAAAAAGTCCCGCTTTTCCAGCGGGACTTTTTTATATTTTATGAACGTGAGAAATTAAAATTCTCTGAGGCCGTATTTGCGGTTGTACCTTTCATTGAGCAATTTTTGCTTGTCAGTCAGGTCTATTTTTCGGCCCTGTATAAAGGCGTCGGTTACGTTGCTGGTGCGCATGTCCAGTATATCGCCGGTGCTGATGACGATGTTGGCATCTTTACCTACTTCTATGCTGCCGGTTTTATCAGCAATGCCCAGCACTTTGGCTGCATTTAGCGTTATGGCTTGCAGTGCCTGCTCTTTTGTAAGGCCATAAGTGGCAGCGGTGCCGGCATTGTATGCCAGGTTTCGGCCACGGGTTTGCCCATCTTCGTCGTTAATGGCAAAAGTAACACCGGCCTTTTGCAGCATGGCGGCTGTTTTGTAAGGCTGGTCTACATCATCATCGGGCAGCATGGGCAGGCTGTGCGGCTGGTTCAATATTACCGATACGTTGTTTTGTTTTAACAGGTCGGCTATCTGCCAGCTATCTATTCCACCAACAATCACCACATCAAAACCAAACTCGCGCACAAAATCAAGTGCCACCAGCATTTGCTTTACGGTGTTGGCATGCACGTACAGCTTCTGGCTTTTATCGAAAAGGCCTTTTACGGCGGCAAACTTCAGGTTGGTTTCATCGCGCTTGTCGGCTTTGGCATAAGCCTGTGCTTCTTTAAAAAAGCTTTTCATGCGGTCTACCTGCTCAAGTCCTTCTTTAACGGCATCGGTTTGCTGTCCTTGCGGCCCACCGCCACGGCCGCCAAAGCGTGGGCGCGCCAATAATGAAGGCATGTTGAAATGAATGCCCGCATCGGTTTTATAAGCAGCATCTTCCCAATTCCAGGCATCCAATTGCACCACAGAAGAAGCACCGCTGATGATGCCACCTTCGGGCACCACATTGGCTAGCAAAATGCCCTGCGAGCGCAGCGTATTAATCACGCGTGAGTCGGTATTATAGGCAATTATCGAACGGATGTTAGGATTGAGCTCGCCCAGCTCGCGCGCATCTGATGTAGCACGAATGCTGTTTACTTCCACCAGGCCTAAATTAGAAGCCGGCAATATCAAACCGGGATAAACATGTTTGCCTTCGGCATTAACTGTTGTGGCTCCTGCAGGAGCTGTTACATTGGTTCCTACCGCTGCTATTTTACCATCGGTAATTACCACCGATGCATTTTGCAGCACCTGTCCATTGCCCACATGCACGGTAGCATTGGTAATAACGGTGCTGCCCTTTTGCGCCGGCGCAGGGTAAACCGTTTCCTGCGCATTGATATGGAGCAGGAAACAAAGTGAGGCTATACTTAAAAATATTTTTTTCATCATTAAAAATTAGTCGTTAGAAATTTCATCTGCATCAATAGTCAACAGGCCATGGCTGTGGGCATGGTCGCTGCAGGTATGCATAATCTGATAACTGGGGATGGCTGGTGTTGTGGGCGCACCGGCACGCTTTTCTCCCGCCATGCGATTGATGAGGCGTCTTCTTTCAGCAGCCACTACATCCTGCAGTTGCTCGTCTTTCTGGCGGTCGAAATACACGGTACCATCTACAATAGTATACAATGATTTGGCATAAATGCTCAGCGGATGATCGCTCCAAACCACCACGTCGCCATCTTTACCCACTTTCAGGCTGCCCACTTTATCATCTATATGCAGCATTTTAGCGGGATTAATAGTTACCATGTTCAGCGCTTCCTGCTCGCTTACACCACCGTATTTTACAATCTTGCCAGCTTCCTGGTTCAGGCGGCGCGCCATTTCCGCATCGTCGGAGTTGATGGCTACGTTTAGCCCTACTTTGTGCATAATGGCAGCGTTGTATGGAATGGCATCTGTTACTTCCATTTTATAGTTCCACCAGTCGGAGAAAGTTGATGCGTTGGCGCCATGCTCTTTCATTTTATCGGCTACTTTGTAACCTTCCCGAATGTGCGTGAGTGTATTGATCTTGTATCCCATTTGCTCCGCTACTTTCATTGCTGCATTGATCTCGCTTTGCACATAAGAGTGGCAGGTAATGTGGCGCTGGTTATTCAAAATTTCTACCAGCGCATCCAGCTCCAGGTCCCGGCGCGGGGCTACAGCACCTTTCTTATTTTTATTGGCTTCATAATCTTTCCAGCTTTTTTCATATTCGCGGGCTCGGGTAAAGGCATCTACCAGCACTTGTTCCACACCCATGCGGGTATCTGGGTAGCGGTTATTTTGTCCCGGTTGTGCCGGTGAGCGTTTTACGTTTTCACCCAGTGCAAACTTAATCTGCCCTGGCCAGGCTTTAAATTTCAGGTCTTCATCATTAGCACCCCAGCGTAGTTTAATCAGTTGCGTTTGGCCGCCAATCACGTTAGCAGAACCGTGCAGGATGT
>CBDTUH010000145.1:0-8300 GCA_965363375.1 uncultured bacterium | reverse complement strand
GGCAGCAGAAAAAGAACCGAGCCCCAGGCCGCATCATCCAGCCCCAGCTTTTGCTGCACATCAGGTATGCGCGATGACCAGCTGGCCGTGATAAAACCGGAAAGAATAAAATAAAGAGCGGTAATCCACCTGCTTTTTTTCCTGCTGCTGATATCCGCTGTTGCCTGATCCACTCCCTTGTTTCAATAAAAGTAAGCTGTTGCAATTGTAACGCCAGCTTCTTTTTGTTTGTAAACAAAACGTCTCTTTTTCCTTTTGCGAACGGCAGATTATAAATGGTGTTTAGTGAATGCTTCCGCCTATTAAAACGTCACGATTTTCTTTTAAGGTTTTTTACATTTTACTTTTTAAATTTTAAATTTCACCTAAAACGTCTCTTTTTCCTTTTAATGGTTTAATACATTCATTTAATCATAAGCATCAAGTGCCGTTCATGTAAACGACCCAAAGCACAATGTTTCCGGCTGCTAATTTTGCGTACTATGCATATCAGTACATTGGAAAAAGTAAGCACCGAACAGTTAACCGAAGCTTTCAACCATGCCTTTAGCGATTACCTGATTCCGCTGCAGTTAACAACGCAGAACATGGCGGACAAACTAAAAAGTGAGGCTATTGATTTGTCTTTATCAGCCGGCTTTTTCGATGGCGATGTGCTGGTTGCTTTTATACTGCATGGTTACGACTACCCAACTCATGGGCCTGTGGTTTACAATGGCGGCACCGGCGTGCGGCCCGGCTACCGGGGCCGCGGGCTTACAACAAAAATGTATGAGCACCTCATTCCTTTCCTGAAAGAAAAAGGAATCTATAACCATCAGCTGGAAGTGATTTCTGGGAATGATGTGGCCTCTTCCATTTATGAAAAAACAGGATTTACCACCGCACGAAACTTGGATTGCTACAGGGGCACACTCTCTTCTAGGCCAAAGCAAAACATACTTATTGAAGAAATAAAGGAGCCTTATTTTGACAAGTTGCAAACTTTTCATAGCATAGCGCCTTCCTGGCAAAACACGCTTGCTGCCATCAGGCGCAACCTGCAGCAGCACAGAGTATGGGGTGTAAAAATGAACGGGGAATGGATTGCTTATTTGGCAATGGCACCACAGGCCGGGCGGCTAAAGCTGTTGGCCGTAGCACATGCATACAGGCGCCAGGGCATTGGCAGTGCCTTGCTCCATTTTGCCGCTGCGCAAACCGATAACGGTCAGCTTACCATTACAAATATAGATGCGGGTGATGCCGGTATAAAAGCCTTCATGAAGCACCACAGCCTGCAGCCATTTTTGCAACTAAAAGAAATGAAAATGGAAGTAAACAAGGAAGATTAGAAACGTCTCTTTTCCCTTTTGTGAATGGTGAATTGTCAATAATGAATGATTTCCAAAAAAATCTGTTTTTCCTTTTTTCTTAAATAATCTTTTATATCGCAGTCATTATTAATTACTAATTCTTAATTATTAATTAGTTTAAAACGTCCCTTTTCCTTTTTAAATTCTATCAACCGCCCAATTCTTTTACCAGCAAAGGCAACTGCTCCATGTGGTGAAACACGGTGATGTTTTGGGGCACTTCATACTTATGTGTCCATTGCGGGTTGTACAGCAGCACGGGCATATTGGCCGCCAGCGCAGCCTGCAGTCCGGCATAACTGTCTTCTATTACAATGCAATCTTTATAATCGAAATTCATTTGCGCAGCAGCCCACAAAAACAGGTCGGGTGCGGGCTTGCCATTAGCTACATCAGTGGCACTAAAAATACCGTCGAAATGTTGCAGCAGCCCGGTTACGGAAAGTGAAAGTTGCAGCCGAGGATGGGTACTGCCCGATGCCACGCATTTTGGGTGCGGCAACTGCTCCAGTGCTTCGTGTATGCCGGGCATGGGCTTCAGATTCTGTTTCATTTCTTCATCCAGCAGCAGTGTAAAGCGCTCTAAAAATCCCTGCGACAAATTTCGGCCAAAATCGCCTTCCACCTTGCGCACACAGTCGGCCAGCGCAATGCCATGAAAGTGTTCGCCGTATAATTCATCAATATCAAAACCTTCTTCGCGCAGGCAGTTTATAAAAAGGCGGTTGGCCATAGGCTCGCTGTCTATCAACACACCGTCACAATCAAATATCAAAAGTTTGCTGTTTCTGTTATTCATATTGTACTTTAGAAAAATGCTTTTTAAAAATGCAAAAGAAAACAATTAAATGCAGGCTTGTGTAATGGATTGGTTAAGGTTTCTGTTTTATCTTGAAAGTGCAGCACTTATTAATAGCAAAACACACCTTCAAGCACAGCTTTTGCAATTTGAATTGAGTAAATGAATCAACAAAACAAAAATAACGCGCTACTGAATTTTGGCGGGCTGCTGAAAAAGTCGCTGGTTGAACTTTCCCAAAACGACCCGCTGCGCATGGCCGGCGCCACCGCTTTTTTCACCACATTTGCGCTGCCTCCCATTTTAATCATCATCATACAAGTGCTGGGCCTGGTATTCAACCCGCAAAACATCAGCCGGCAATTGTTTGCAACCTTGTCTGGGCTGGTGGGCCGCGAAAGTGTACAGCAAATTATAGATACGCTGATGGCCTTTCGCAAGCTGGCGCAAAACTGGTTCATCACCATCGGTGGTTTTTTGTTTCTCCTGTTTGTGGCCACTACCCTTTTCAAAGTCATTAAAAGTTCCATCAACCAGATCTGGAAAATAAAAGTATTTGAAAGGCGCGGGGTGTGGAAAAACCTGAACACAAGAGCCAAATCGGTGCTGGTAATACTGGTGGCCGGTGTGTTGTTTGTGATAGGGCTGCTGGCAGAAGCTGCGCAGGCTTACCTGGGAAAATACATTTTTGAGTTGTCGCCACTGCTCGCTTCTTACTACAAAAGCGTGCTCAATTACTTGCTCTCCATCATTATTGTTACGGCCTGGTTTGCCATTGTGTTTCGCTACCTGCCCGACGGCCGCCCGTTATGGAAGGTGGCCATTACCGGTGCACTGGTCACCAGCATTCTATTCAATATCGGCAAGCTGGTGCTGCGCTGGCTGCTTACTTACAGCAACATCAATACGGTGTACGGCGCTTCGGGCTCTATTGTGCTGCTGCTGCTTTTTGTGTTTTACTCCTCGCTTATTTTATACTTTGGCGCCACCTTTACTAAAGTGTGGGCTCAGCACCACGGCATGCCCATCAGGCCGCGGCCTTATGCACAGCATTATCATTTAACCGAAGCGGATTATGAAAACGAAAAGCCTGGAAAAGCGTAAAAAGAAAAAGGAGACGTTTTAAGTGAAATGAAAAATGCAAAACCTCAAAAGGGAAAAGAGACGTTTTGTGTAACGGTAACATTCACTATTGACTATTCACAACTCCCAACCAACCATTCACAAAAAAAACAGTAATGGTACCAGTGCATCAAAAAGGCACCGGCATCATTACTGTTGGTTCCGCTCTTTATGCGCTTTGATAAAGAGCCGTGCACATGCAGATAGCAAAGCTGTTTAAACTTCTTTACTAGTCGTGGCCTTCCAGCTTCACGATCTTGTTGTACATGCCCAGCATCAAAATGTTGATGGGCCAGTGACCAATGAAATTACTTACCTTTTGCTTACCTGCAATCTGAAAGCCTAATGACACTGCCATAAAGCCGATGCCTACCCATAAAAATAAATCTGAAGGCAATTTTGCGGTTTGTTCTTCAATTGTTCTTGCAATGCTTCCTTCTCTGTGCTCGGGATTGAAATTTGTTGCCATACTGTGATTCCTCCTTTTAAAATTTATAGGTTATGTTTTATCCCGACTCAATTATCTTGCCAACAGCAACTGATATTTTGCAACAATGCCAACAGCTCAGCCGTGTTGAAAGGCAAGCCACACATGCCTTAGCCGGATATGAAACCAATTGCAATAAGCAGACCACGCCTTAAAATATTGGCTATATATAAGAGGTTGATGCACAAAAAAAGCCCGGCAAATCATTCATCCAATGGTTGTTGATACTTTTAATAATAGACCTAACAACCTCCTTTTTTATATGGGTATAACACAATTACCTGAAGCTAAATGCCGGCACTATACAACCTGCATATTTTACAGCGACAACTGAAATTTTTCCGCTTCTTGTAAAAGGAAAAACAGACGTTTTGTATTTAAGATGCACCCATTTTAAACGCAGGAGTTTTGATTTAAAAAGTAAAAGGGGAAAGTGACGTTTTAGTAAAATACTACTATTACTTAACGCGCTAAAACGCAGGCTACGCGCGCATTTGTTAAAAATTATATAACGCAACCGATGCGGCTTTTGCACCAACTCATACATGTAGCCATTGCCCTGTGCGCTACGCCAAACTAACTTGCACCCATTATACCAAAACAACCAAAACAACTTTACTTATGCAACGCTTTAACCCTTTTAATATGATACACAAAGCACTGCGTGCTTTGCTGTACGATACGGCGCTTGGCCTGCAGCAAACGTATTTTGGCGATGCCGCCGAAGCAGAAACAGCTTTACAAAAAATAGAGCTGGTGCTGAAGCAGTTTGAGCAACATGCACACCACGAAGACACGTATATATTACCCGCCATCACTTATCACAATCCATGGATGGCACTCGAGTTTGAAAGGGAACATGCAGAAGACGGCAAACTTTCGGCGCAGCTGCAGCACCTGCTTAACATTTGCAGGGCCGCTGCAAAGCCCGAAGACAGGCTGATGGCCGGCTCCGCCATCTGCAAGGCTTTTACCGAGTTCCTGGTGTTTAACCTGCAGCATATGGCTAAAGAAGAACTGGTGCTGAACCAGGTGCTGTGGAAGCATTATACCGATGCTGAGATCATGCAGTTGAACCTGACCATTGTCGCCAACGTACCGGCAGAGGAAAAAGCCGTAACCGCCCAGTGGATGATGCGCGGCATCAACAATGTAGAAGCCATACAATGGCTAAAAACAATGAAGCGCAAAGCGCCTGAGGCCGACTACTGGAATGTATATGCACTTACCAAAACAGAACTGCCTATTTACCGCCGTATAGAAGTGCAGGAAGCAGTGCTGGAACATGAAACCATATATTGATATCTATAGACAAAACCAATCAGCTGAAGCCCCGTTATTTAAATCCTTTATAAGCTATTGATGAAACAACCTTTTTAAAACCCCAAAAAAAATATTCTATAAAAACTGTAACCTCCGCTAACCTTGATGCGTCACAATAACAAACAACTAAAAATTTAAAAAACCCAAAACCAAAACAAACTAATTATGAAAAAGTTTTTGATCGCACTTACCATCGCCTGTTCTGTATTTACCATGTCGGCTATTGCCAGTGATGTAAAAGTTTCAGCTAAAGTTTTAGCCTCTTTTGAAAACACTTTCCACCAGGCAAGTGATGTAAAATGGACACAAGTAAAAAATCTTTACCAGGCTTCTTTTCAGATGGAAGAGGAAAGCTACTCGGCTTACTTTGATGTAGATGGCAACATGGTAGTAGTAGCCCGTTTCATTACTGCTGACCAGCTGCCCAAACAACTGAAAAGCAGCCTGAAAGAGCAAACTGCCGAAGGCCATGTTTCTTACCTGTTTGAGCTGACCGACAAAGAAGGCACCCACTACTACGCCACTATCGAAAAAGACGGAAACAAATCCATGCTTCAATCCATGGGTATTAAAAAATGGGTTCCTTACAACAAAGTAAAAATCTAACCAAAACCAAACTGCTAACCAAAACTGCTGTTGAAAAAACAAAAAGCCAGGCCTGTTGCCTGGCTTTTTTGCGCACCTCTCCCTAAGTTTGAGGTAACCAGATTAAAATTTTGGAATAATTAATGCAGTAGCATGAAAGGCGGGATTCCATTTTTAAGGAATGCTCTGGCAGCATTTTTAAATAAGGTCCCGGTTTTGTTGAAGACCAGAAAGTCAACGTTTAAACACGGTTTGCCCAAATTGTTTTAACTTTAAGGCTGTCGAGCAGAGATGGAATTGGGCTTATTCAGCAATTTTTCTTTATTTTTCGGCATAAAAGCGCCTTTTTATTACTATTTTTTAATTATACCATTAGGAAAAACAGCTATTGTTGATTCATGAAATCCGTTACTAAACCAGTTATACTGTACGCAGAAGACGACCAGGATGATTTTGAAGGCCTGAAAGATGCCCTGCATCAGCTCAGCGACTCGCACACCCTGGTACAGGCTAAAAATGGCACCGAAGTGCAGTCGTACCTGCAGAAAAGCGAAGAAGAACTGCCCGGCCTTATTGTACTGGACCTGAACATGCCCATTATGGATGGCAAGGAAACGCTTTTGTGGCTAAAAAACCACGACCGTTACCAGCACATTCCCACTATGGTGTTCACCACCTCATCGCGCGAGGAAGATTTGCGCCTTTGCAAAGACAATGATTGCACTTTTTTCAGAAAGCCCACCCTGTACCGCGACCTGCTGCATATAGTGCAGCTGATGCTGCAGATGAGCGCCGAAAAGGAAGGCAGCGCCAAAAATAGTTGACCGCTACCGGCACAAAAGGATTTTGAAACGTTTATATTTAAGGTGGGCAACCACCTTTTTTGTTACCCCACCTTTATGCAAAAAAGCCTCAAAGCCAGACTGTACCAGATTATTTTTGGAGCCGATACGGTAGCCGGTCGCCGCTTTGACGTGGTGCTGCTGTGGCTTATCCTGATTTCGGTGCTGGTGGTGCTGCTCGAAAGCATTCCCAGGCTAAACAATATATATGGCGGCGTTTTCTTTGGCGTCGAGCTCTTTCTCACCGGGCTGTTTACGGTAGAGTACGTGGTGCGCATAGCCGTATCGCCGCGGCCGCAGCGTTATGTTTTAAGCTACTGGGGTATTATCGACCTGCTGGGCGTGCTGCCTTTTTACATTGGCCTATTGAGTGAAGGCTACCATTATTTTGTGGTGTTCCGGCTGCTGCGCCTGCTGCGCGTGTTTCGCATTTTGCGGCTGCTGCGCTTTATACGTGAGGGGCACCAGCTTTACAGCGCCCTGCGCGCCAGTATGTATAAAATTGTGGTTTTCATTTCCTTTGTTCTTACCCTTATTGTAGTGCTGGGCACAGTAATGTACGTGGTAGAAGGCCCCGAGAACGGCTTTACCTCTATTCCGCAAAGTATTTACTGGACCATTGTAACGCTCACCACCGTGGGCTATGGCGATATTACGCCCAAAACCAGCCTGGGCCAGTGGGTGGCCTCTGTTATCATGCTTTGCGGCTACGCCATTATAGCGGTGCCTACCGGCATTGTTACCGTAGAAATGAACCGTGTGGGCCAGCGCGGCAGCCGGGTATGTGGTAATTGCAATCACTCTAATCCCGAAGGATCTCGTTTCTGCAACCAGTGCGGACAGGCCCTGTCAATGGAGTAGTTGATAGAGGTATTGGCAAAACGTCTCTTTTTCCTTTTGTGAATGGTGAATGGTGAAAAATATAACCAGAAGTCAAAACGTCTCTTTTCCCTTTTAAACATTAAAAACAGAAATACTTCGCCAGGTTGATGCGTTTTTAATTATTCATTGCTCCCAAAAACGTCTCTTTTTCCTTTTCTACTCTTTTTTTATTAGCCCGCATAAACGTCCTTTTTTCCTTTTAAATTTCCCGGCTGTTATGGCTGACAACTGCAAGCTGAAAACAGACGCTTTCTTCTCCCACTATGTAAAAAATACGATGTTTTGCGTGAAAATACTCAGGAGTAGGTATTGCAATTACGTGCGGCAAATCCTACATTTGCGCCTTGCCCAGGAATAAAGGGCAAATAAAACCCTTTTGAAAGCAATTATTAACCAAACACTGAACATGAGATCTATCTTAGCAACAGCCCTGCTGCTGGCGGCAATGCAGCCCGCACTGGCACAGGACTTTCCCGGCTTCCGCGCGGGCAACTACACCGGCGTTAACAGCGTTTTCTTTAATCCCGCCTCTATTGCCGACAGCCGCTACCGTTTCGACTTCAACCTCATTTCGGTAAGCACCATGGTGGCCAACAACAAAGCTTCTTTTAATCTTAAAAACGTAACCCAGTCTTTCGACGGCGATAAGCTGGAGAACGAGTTTATCGGCTCCAACGCCGGGCTGAGCACCGGCATGGTAAGTGTAAACGTGCATGGCCCATCGCTGATGTTTAACGCCGGCAGGCGCACCTCGCTGGCACTCACCACCCGCGTGCGTACCATGGCCAATATAATAGATATGGACGGACAGCTGGCTGGGCAGCTGATGGACAACCTGGAGGATAACGCCACTTACCCCTACAGCATTAACAGCAACGCCAACATGCGCCTGCGGGTAAATGCCT
>CBDTUH010000144.1:0-8309 GCA_965363375.1 uncultured bacterium | reverse complement strand
AAAAAGCATTGCTCTCCGCATTGTACAGCAGCCCCTGGTAAAAAGGAAGGTTGTAAAAAACGGCCTTGCTGCTGTCAAGCTGTGGCTGCGTTAAAGCGCCGCTGCCAAAAATAGGAATGGCCTGCAGCTTCTGGGTTTCCCAGTTCTTTTGCAGGTTAATGGCCGCCGGCACCGAAAGCACATCTACTACGCCATCCACTTCTTTCAGCTGCCGGTGCAGCGCCGCATAATCGTTAAATACAGGTGCTTTAAACAATTGATCCGTTTGCACACCTATCACCAGCAGGTTGCCATCCTCGCCAAACTTTTGCTTAAAGGCCAGGTATTCTTTGTACCGCGGGTTATCGGTGGGTATGGCTTTGGAAGAATCGTAACTCAATTTTACCTGGCTCGCATGCCAGCCCATAAAAACAGTGGCGCCCAGCAGCAGGGACAGCAACACAAAGCGGTAACGCAAAACACTTTCTCCTAATGATTTCCACATCAGCACAGGTAATTAGATGCGCAAAGAAAAGAAAAAGAGGACAGAACGGGGGATTAGAAGGTTCTAAGGAAAATATCAGCCCTGGTGATAAAGGGAAAAAAGACGTTTTAAAATGTATTGGCTGTTTGCCATGAACTATGAACCATGAACTTTAAAAGGAAAAGGATACGTTTTAAGCTTCACAAATCATCACACCTATAAAATGCCTGTTATTATATTACGGAAAGATACCTTTGTGCGCATGAATTACAATGACGACATACAAAGCCGCTGGTGGAAGCTGGAAGAAAGACTGTTGCAGCGCTTTGGCAAAAAACCCGATGTAGAAAGCATTTTATTTTTAATAGGCGTGCAGGAGCTGGGCGATATCCGCAAAAAATTCAGCAAAGAACAAAAGCAGGACCTGATGCACATTGCCATTTGCACAATACTCAGCACCAGCGGCTATTACGAGCTGGAGCGCGTAGATGAAGACGGCTGGCCGCACTTTAAGCAACTAAAGGCCATGCCCAACATGCACCCGATGGAGCAGGAGCTTTTTTTGAAAGACCACATTTTGCTGTATTTTCAAACACACAACCTGCTCGATTAAAAACAAAATTTTACATGCTGAAAAAAACTGTTTTTGTACTGTTGTTAATTCTGTCGGCGGCTACTTTACATGCGCAGCCCAATGTAAAGCTGAAACGAAAAGATTACACCAAAGATGTAAAGCTGGTAACCAGCAAGGGCGATATTGTTTTGCGCTTGAATGACAGCACACCGCTGCACCGCGATAATTTTTTAAAGCTGGCAAAAGCAAAATATTACAATGGCATCCTGTTTCACCGCGTGATAAAAGGCTTTATGGCGCAGGCCGGCGATGCGGCTACTAAAAAGGGCAAAGACACCAGCGACCGGCTGTTGGGAAACTATACCATTGATGCCGAAATTTTACCCACCTTGTTTCACAAAAAAGGCGCGCTGGCCGCTGCGCGCATGGGCGATAATGTAAACCCCGAGCGGCGTAGCAGCGGCGTGCAGTTTTACATTGTGCAGGGCAGAACATTTACCGATGCGCAACTGGATTCGATACAAACCGCGCGGTTGCAGGGCCGCACCATTCCTCAAGAGCGAAGAGCACTGTATAAAACCATGGGCGGCACGCCGCAGCTCGATGGCAATTATACCGTATTTGGCGAAGTGGTAAAAGGTATGGATGTGGTAGATGCAATTGCAGCCACGCCCACCAGTAAGCAGCCACCCGACAAGCCACTAACCGATGTGCGCATTAAAAAAGTAAAGCTGGTGAAGCGCAAGGCAAGATGACAGTTAACAGCACAGTTACTATCATATAAAACGTCTCCATTCCCTTTTGGTAAAATGGAAAACTAAAAGCGCTATCGCTGAAATGAAGAATGAAGACCAGCTTTTTTTTGCTGCAACAATTTTTTAGAAATTACACAAATCTGGTTTTTTGCGAACCTGTTGCAAACAAAAAAAGCTGCTTCTCAGCAGCTTTCAAATAAGAAATATATATTATCAATTTCCCCCTTTCTTTTGCATATTCTTTGCCATGTCTTCGTAAAAAGCATTTACAGCCTTAATTTGATCAGCTGTCAGCAGCTCACTGATTTTTTTTCTTTAGCAGCTTTTAATTCTGCAATTTTTTTACTCCGGTCAGCTTCGTTAAGATCACGTAAGCCGCTTGCAGCCATGCGCATTTCAAAATTGATTTCTATAAGCTTATCTGCCTGCGCCTCTGTTAGCCCTGCTTTCTCCACCAATCCCGGCTTTTGTCTTTCTTTCATCTGCTGTAGCATAGCTGCCGGGTCGCCACCTTGTGCATGTATAGAAGTTGAGGCTAGTGCACCTAAGATTAAAGTCAGAAATAAAAACTTCTTCATATTATTTAATTTTATTTTGAATACTTAAGTTATTTCATTTGTCAATTATCTTAAATAACAACTGTATAAATGGCATTTGAGCAATAAAAACATGTCGGAAAATTACATCTACCAATACAGGGCTCTTATAGCTTTTGTAATTTGTATATTGCTATAAACCAAAACAGCTTTGAAGTTGCACATTTGCACCACATTAAAAAGCCGGTATGCAAATAAATTTTTTACACCGCCATTGCATCAGCTATTAAAAACGTCTCTTTCTCCTTTTAATATGCTACGGTTCTTTAAAACTTTTTTTATAATACCTCAATTGAGGGTTAATATTGCAGCTTAAACCATCGTTTATGAATTTTCCTGATAACCTGCGTTATACTAAAGACCACGAATGGGTACGTATTGAAGGCGGCCAAGCTATTGTAGGTATTACCGATTTTGCACAGCGCGAGCTGGGCGACATTGTGTATGTAGAAGTAGAAACGGCCGGGCAAGAGCTGGAAGCCGGTGCCGTGTTTGGAACCGTGGAAGCCGTAAAAACCGTATCGGATCTGTACCTGCCGCTGAACGGCACTATTACCGAAGTAAACCCCAACCTCAATAGCAACCCCGAGCTGGTAAACAGCGACCCCTATGGCGAAGGCTGGATGGTAAAAATAAAGCTGTCCAACCCCGGCGATGTGGAAACCCTGATGGATGCCGCCGCTTACCAGGACCTGGTAGCTTAAAAGGAAAAACAGACGTTTTTGAAAATAGCAAAAGGAAGTGCCGCGGCGCTTCCTTTTTTTGTGCAGCTATTAGTTTTATTGCAAATAAGATTTTATCAGTACAAAACGTCTCTTTTTCCTTTTAAGGTTCATGGCAATCAGCCAATGCATTCAAACGTCTTTTTTTCCTTTTAAGCTACCAGTAAAGCATTTTACACCTGCAGCCATTTTAAATTCTTCATTTTTAATTTTTCATTCTCCAAAACGTCTCTTTTCCCTTTTAGCCTTTTCATCATTATCATTGCAGTTATGTTACCGAGTAAAAAAGTAAGGCTCACCATTGCTATTGTGTACCTGATCATAATTTCTGCACTGTTCTGTTTGCCGGGTTCTGCTTTTCCCAAAAACAACTGGCTGAGCAAAATATGGTTCGACAAGTGGGTGCACATCGGTTTTTTTGCCGTGCTTATTATTTTGTGGAATTGGGCAGCAATTTCAACAAAAAGGGCTTACACCATTTTAATAATGGCGCTGGCCATTGCTTATGGGTTGGGGGTAGAATATGTACAGCACAACTTTATTCCGAACCGGGGCTTTGACATTGGCGACTGGATAGCAGATATTGCTGGCAGCTTTGCAGGGCTGTGGCTGTGGACGGCCTATTTAAGAAACTGGGTAGGTATACAAAAAAATAGACCCCTGTAGAAACAGGGGTCGCAACCAAAACTAACTGCTTATGAGAAAATTGACTGCTTTATGTGAGAGAATCTTTATTCTTTAACACTTAACGCAAATATGTTGCCAATAGTTCGAACGTTTTTGTTAACAAGTTCTAAAAACAAATTCTTAAAAAGAACGTTCGAGCCATTTAAAATTATACTAATAAAAAATGATGCCAGAATTTTAAAACCGATGAAAAAACTTTTATAATAAAGTTGAAACATCAATTTTATCTTTTCAAAGATAAGCTTAGCCAAGGTAAAAATTATACCTGTAAACAGCAAGCTATTGCCTAATTCTGTTTCGTCATTTTTTCTGCATTTTCTGCAAATTGAAGCGCATCAATCAGCTCCTGTATGTTTCCGTTAAGCGCATCCTGTAAATTATACAGCGTAAGGCCAATACGATGATCAGTAATGCGGCCCTGCGGAAAATTGTAGGTGCGTATTTTGGCACTTCTATCGCCGCTGCTAACCAGCGTTTTGCGGTGCCGGCTTATTTCTTCTTCCTGCTTGCGCACCTGCTCTTCGTACAGCTTGGTACGCAGCATTTGCATGGCTTTTTCGCGGTTGGCCAGCTGCGTACGTTCGGTTTGGCAAACCACTACCACACCTGTAGGCACGTGGGTCAAAAACACTTTGGTTTCCACCTTGTTTACGTTCTGCCCACCGGCGCCGCCGCTTCGGGCGGTTTCCATTTTTACATCGCTTTCTTTTAGTTCAAAATCTATTTCCTCTGCCTCGGGCATTACCGCCACAGTAGCCGCACTGGTATGCACGCGGCCGCTGGCCTCGGTATCGGGCACGCGCTGCACACGGTGCACACCGCTTTCAAACTTCAGGGTTCCGTACACATCATCGCCCACCACTTCTATCTGCACTTCTTTATAACCGCCTACGGAGCCTTCGTTCTCGCTTAGGAGGGCTGTTTTCCAGCCGCGCTGCTCGCAGTACTTCATGTACATACGCACCAGGTCGCCGGCAAAAAGTGAGGCCTCGTCGCCACCGGTACCGGCACGAATTTCCAGGATGGCGTTCTTTTCGTCCTGCGGATCTTTAGGTATCAGCATCTGGCGGATGCTCAGTTCCATTTTCTCTTTTTTCTCTTCTATATCCGGCAGTTCGGCCTTAGCCAGCTCACGCATTTCGGCATCGCTGCCTTCCAGCGCCTCGCGGTAAAAGTCTACATCGTCCAGCACCTTGCGGTACCCGGCATAGGCCTGCACTATCTTTTCCAGGCTGCGGTACTCTTTACTCAGCTGGCCAAACTTTTTGTTGTCGGCAATAATTTCAGGGTTGGTCAGCGCCACTCCTATATCATCAAATCGCGCCTTAATGGCATCTAACTTATCAATCATGGGGTTAATTGGGTGGCAAAATTACACATTTGTACACAGTGAAGCCTTATTTTAGTGCCCCTATGCGTTATAGAAAACTTAAGGCTGACCGCATTTTTGATGGTAAAAGGTTTTGGGAAGGATTTGTTCTGGTGTTGAGAGAAGATGGAACCATAGCTGACATCGTACCCGAAGGTGAAGCTTCTGGTGGTGTAGAAGTCTTCAGCGGCACCCTAACGCCTGGTTTTATCAACTGTCATTGTCATTTGGAATTAAGCCATTTAAAAGGCGTTATTGCGCCCGGCAGCGGCCTTGTTCCTTTTTTATTGTCGGTAGTTAAGCTACGTAGTCAAAAAGAAGGTGAAAAGTGGCAAGCCATCCAGAATGCTGAAAAGGAAATATGGCAAAGCGGCACCGCTGCCGTGGCCGACATCTGCAACACTACAGATGCAATAGATGTAAAAGGAAAAAGCGACGTTTACTGGCACAACTTAATTGAGGTGATTAACCTGCGCGATGAAAGCCTGAAAGGCAATTTAGGCAAATGTCAAAACGTATTGCAGCAATATATTGATAAAGGCTTTGAAGCTGTGCTAACGCCGCACGCGCCCTACAGCATCAGCGCCCGCACTTTTCAAAAAATAAATGAAGAAACGAGGGACAAAATTATTTCCATCCATAACCAGGAAAGTGCGGCGGAGAACGAACTTTTTGTAAAAGGCAGCGGCGATTTTTTGCAGTTGTATGCCGCAATGGGCATTGAAGGTTCGCCATTTGGCGTTACCGGAAAGAGCAGCCTGCAAACCTGGCTGCCTTATTTTACGGCCGGGCAAACGTTACTGCTGGTGCACAACACTTTCATTAGCGAAGAAGATATTTTGTTTGCCAAAGAACATGCTGAAAAATATGGGCTGAAGCTTATTTATTGCCTTTGCCCCAATGCCAACCTGTATATAGAAAACGCATTGCCGCCGGCGGAACTTTTAATGAAACACAACTGCCACATGGTGCTGGGCACCGACAGCTACAGCAGCAACTGGCAATTAAGCATAGGCGCTGAAATAAAAACACTAAAAGAAAAAACAGACGTTTCTGTAGAAACACTTTTGCAGTGGGCTACCAGCAACGGTGCCGCGGCTTTGGGATTACAACAGTTGGGATTATTTGCAAAAGACACAAAGCCCGGCGTGGTGCTGCTAAATGAAAAAGATTTTACCACACAACGGATTGTTTAAAAGGAAAAAGAGACGTTTTGATTAAAGTCAAAATGCAAAAAGTCAAAACCATAAAAGTGCGCTAGAAAGTTTAAAAGGAAATGGAGACGTTTTGCGGCTGTCAACTGCCATCTGTCCTCTGTCATCTAAAATCTCAACTCAACACTTCGCGTAAAATCGGCAACGTGCGCAGGGTACCAAATTCGGGAATGTGCAGGGCATAATAAGTTTCGTACACGTTCAGCAAGCTCCGGCGGAACTCGCCGCTCAACTGCAGTTCGGCGAGGTCTTCAGGCTGCATTATTTTTAATAGATGCGAAGTTACTTCTGCCATGCGGCCTTCTACAAAATGCGGATGGCGCGGCTGATCGGTCACGAAAAGGCCTTCCTGCAAATCAAGATAATGCTGTTCCCCGGTATATTCATCCATAATGCGAAAGCCAAAAAAAACGGCGAGGTGCAGCGCAAAAAAGAGGGGGAAATTGGCGGTTACTTTTTCGCCCGCTTCATCCAGGTGCAAAAAAGCATCTTCAATAAAATAAAACAGGTCGCTATTTTGCTCCGGCTCTTTCAGGCATTTGTTCAGCAGCTCAATCATAAAAAGCGCCACCGAGTTTTTCACCACATCGGTCAGTATATTCTGGTACAAATAGGCCCAGCCAAATTCCTTGATGCGCTGCAGGTTGTTAAACTCGTTTTTATACACCACCATATCCAGCAGGGCCGCCGGCTGAAAATGATTGGCCTTGGCGCCGCCTTTTTTAGAAGCCGTGCGCACACCGTTTACAATGTACGACTGCAGGCCAAACAGCTCCGTAAACGTAGTAACGATCAGGCTTGTTTCGCCATACTTTACCGCTCTTAACACAATGCCCTTGGTTTTGTGTACCATATTTTTTGTTGCGCTGTTTAATGTATAAAAGCAATCTTGCCAGAACCCCTCTCCACTTTATTTCTATCCGTTACTATTACCAGGTACACCCCCGATGCAGCACGGCGGCCCTTGCTGTCAAGCCCGTTCCAGGTGGCCTGCCCGCCCTGCGCAGCGGTTTGATGTACCAACCGCCCATTGAGCTCTGTAATTTTTACAATGCTGCCTTCGGCCAGGTTGCGTATGGCTATGGTGCCGGTGTAGCCCGGCGGCACAGGGTTGGGAAATATGTGCAAACTCTTGTTGTCAGCCACAGGTTCGGTGGCCGCACCTTTAAATGAACAAATGCCTTTCACTGTACCAAAAAACACTTCGCCGGTGACGCCATCAATGGCAATGTTGCGCACATCATTGCTCAACAGCGGGCTGTTGCTTTCTGTAAAATGTGCCAGTACCGCATCGCCATCTTCGCTCACCAGCCATACACCATTTTTGGTAGCCATCCATTTGCGGTTGGCGCCGTCCACGGCTATGCTCTTTACCTCCAAACCTTTAAAAAGATAACCGGCAAAAGCACCGTCTTTGGTGACGGGTAAAAAAGGGGCACAGCCGCGCGTAAATATTTCTGCCGGGCAGGGCACCACCGCTACACCATCTGCCGTACCTATCCATACCGCACCGGTTTTATCTTTTGCCAAACTCAGTACATCGCTTGAAGGCAGATTGCCATTGGCAGCGCCGCTTTTCAGCTGCAGCCAGCGATCATCAACTGTCGTATTGATATTGGAGCCACTGTTATACACCAGTACCCCACCACCTTTTGGCGATACAATCCATTGTTGACCTGCATCGTCAATCAATATTTGCGACACGGCATTTTCGTTGAGCAAAAAAGGAGCGTTGAAAGAATGCCAGCCGCCATCTTTTTTCAACACGTGTAAATACTGCGACGCGCCGTAGTTGCTCACCCAAAGGTTGCCCTCTGCATCAAAAGCCAAACCGCTTACACGGTAGCTTGTAAGGTCGCCAATGGCGGGCAAAAGTGCGGATGATTGTTTGTAAATATCAAAACTGTTATCACCTTTTATATGCAACAG
>CBDTUH010000143.1:0-8327 GCA_965363375.1 uncultured bacterium | reverse complement strand
AAACCTTTAACCTGGCCATGCTGTGGAAGCTGCCCGTAATTTTCATTTGCGAAAATAACAACTACGCCATGGGTACCTCTGTTCAGCGTACCTCCAACGTAATTGATATTTATAAACTGGCCGATGCTTACGAAATGCCCGGCGATACTGTTGACGGTATGAATGCGGAGAACGTACACGAAGCCATGAGCCGCGCCGTAAAACGCGCCCGCGAAGGTGGTGGCCCTACTTTGCTGGAAATTAAAACTTACCGCTACAAAGGTCACTCTATTTCTGACCCGCAGAAATACCGCACCAAAGAAGAAGTAGAAGAGTATAAAGGCAAGGACCCGATCACAAACCTGCTGAACACCATCTACAACAACAACATTGCTTCTAAAGAGGAAATAGCCGAAATCAACCGTAGGGTAGACCAGGCCGTGACCGATTCGGTAAAGTTTGCTGAAGAGTCGCCCTGGCCTAATGATGATGAAGTGCTGAAAGATGTGTATGTAGATCAGAACTATCCATTTATTGTTGACTAAAGAAAAACATTCCACCAAATAACTTTTATTTTTTAAAACAATGGCCGAAACAAGACAAGTAGAACCACGCACCACCACCACCACCGATGTGCCTGAGCGTTCGCAAGATTTCTGGAGCCGGTACAGCAAGCCCATTTTATATGCGGCGCTGGCCCTGGTGCTGGTTGTAGGCGGGGATTTTGCCTATAAACAATTTATTCAAAAGCCTAATGAGCAAAAAGCTGCCGATGCTATTGCTAAAGCGGAATCTTATTACCGTGCCGACTCCCTACAGCTGGCACTGAACGGCGACGGTGTAAACCCTGGCTTTTTGAAAGTAATCTCCAGCTACGGCGGCACCAAAGCCGGCAACCTGGCGCGCTTTTATGCCGGTACCGCACTGCTGAACCTGGGCGACAATGCCGCTGCTGCCAAGCACCTGGATGATTTTGAAACCGACAGCAAGCCAATACAAGCACGTGCTTACAAACTGCTGGGCGATGCCTATGCCGGACAGGGAAAAAATGCAGAAGCTTTAGCCAGCTATAAAAAAGCAGCCGAGCATTTTGAAGAAGATGAATTGAACGCTTCTCAATACCTGTTTATGGCCGCTTACTTTGCCGATAGGGTAATGAATAATAAAAATGAAGCCATAGAGCTTTTTAAAGAACTGAAAGAAGAATACCCCGCCACACAGTACGGCTTTGAAGCTGACAAATACCTGGCGCAGCTAGGCGTATATTCTACCGATAAAAAATAAGAACTTAACAATAATGGCTGACGTAGCTAACAGCAAATTATTACAACAGATTGAAGGCATCCAGAATATTTCGGGTGCCTTTGTTGTATTGGTAAAAACTGAATGGAACGCCGCTATTGTAGATGAACTGGAACGCGGATGCATTTCTATTTTCGAGCAATATGGCATCAAGTACAGATCACTCTCGGTGCCCGGCGCTGTGGAGTTGCCTTTTGCGGTGCAGCACTACTGGCAGTTATCTAACCCAAAGCCGGCTGCCTTCATTACGCTGGGCTGTGTGATCCGCGGCGATACACCGCATTTCGATTATGTGTGCCAGTCGGTAACGCAAGGTATTACGCACCTGAATGTAACCATGCCTGTACCAACTGTTTTTGGTGTGCTTACTGTAAACACGACCGAGCAGGCGCACGAGCGCATGGGTGGCGCACACGGCCACAAAGGCGAGGAAGCCGCCATCACCGCCATAAAAATGATACTGCTGCAACAACAGATATTAAACGGATAATCTTTTCATGAACGTACAGCTTTTTATTCCCTGCTTTGTAGACCAGTTGTTTCCGCAAACGGCCTTTAACATGGTAAAAGTGCTCCAAAAAGCGGGCTGTAGCGTTACCTACAACGAGTCGCAAACCTGCTGCGGGCAGCCTGCCTTTAATGCCGGCTTTTGGGATGAGGCGCGTTCTGTCTGCAGTAAGTTTCTCAAAGATTTTGATTCCGTTAATTTCATTGTAGCGCCCAGTGCTTCCTGCGTAGGTTTTGTGCGCAATTACTATAGCAAACTGTTCCAGGATTCATCGTTGCACCAGGAAGTAAAAAATATCGGGCAGAACATTTTTGAGCTTTCCGATTTTTTAGTGAATGTGTTGAAGATTACCGACTTTGGTGCGGAGCTGCACGGTAAAGCTACTTACCACGACTCCTGCGCTGGTCTGCGCGAGTGCGGCATTAAAACAGAACCAAGATTATTGTTATCAAAAGTAGAAGGGCTGGAGCTGACCGAAATGCAAGATGTAGAAACCTGCTGCGGCTTTGGTGGAACGTTTGCCGTAAAATTTGAACCTATTTCTATTGCCATGGCCGAACAAAAAGTGGAACATGCTTTAGAAACCGGTGCACAATACCTCATCTCCACCGACCTTTCGTGCCTGATGCATTTGCAGGGCTATATCTCCCAAAAAAACCACAACCTGCGTACGCTGCATATGGCCGATGTGCTGGCCAATGGCTGGTAGATTTGAGAAGTTGACAGATGGCAAATGACAGTTGACAGCCTTTCGTTAATTGATGATTGAAAAATTAAACGTCTATTTTCCCTTTCAACCCGAAATTAACAGGATAGAAAAAGATAAATATGTTTGGTGCTAATAACATCTCCTTTTCCTTTTAACCTCATTATTGAAAATTGAGCATTAAACATTTCCTTATTCACTATTCACTTCATCATTCCTTGTTCGCCATTCAAAACGTCTCTTTTTCCTTTTAGTATCATCAATAAATGTTTCAAAGTTCTTCAATAAAAAAAGTTGCCGGCAGCATACGCAAACCGGCAACCACTGATCAACCTAAAACATAAAACATCAATAGGCCAACTAAAAACTATTTTGGCAGCAGCACGCCGTCTACCACGTGAATGTAACCATTACTTTGTGCCACATCCGCCGTTGAAATGCCGGCTATACCGCCTTTTTCATCTTTCAGCCATAGTTTGCCATCTTTTGCTACCACCCAAAGTTTGCCACCTTGCACAGTAGTCATTTCATACGTACCGGCCCCTTTTTCAACCCATTTAGCCAGGTCCTTGCTACTAACGCGTCCGGGCACTACATGGTAGGTTAAAATGCTGGTAAGCGTTGCTTTGTTCTCGGGTTTTACCAGGTTATCTACTGTTCCGGCCGGCAATAAATTAAATGCTGCATCGGTAGGTGCAAATACGGTAAAGGGGCCGGGGCTTTGCAGGGTTTCTACCAGCCCGGCAGCTTGCACGGCAGCTACTAGAGTGGTGTGGTCTTTAGAGTTGATAGCATTTTCAATAATGTTTTTGGAGGGATACATGGCAGCGCCGCCAACCATTACTGTTTTTTCTTTTTTAGCCATTTGCGCATAGCTGTCAGCAGACAATAAAGTGCCTGTTAGCAGCAATGCTGCTACAATCGTTCTTTTCATTTGATTTTTGATTATTGGTTAGGAGATGATAACTGTGTGTTGTTTGGTTATAGTAACATACGCATTTGTAAAAAAGTTGGTTTTGACAACGCAATTTTTTTTATTCTTGCGCCTTTAAACAAACCATTAACAATGGCGCATTGGCTGGTAAAATCGGAACCGTTTAAGTATAGCTGGGATGATTTTGTAAAAGATAAAACAACCTTTTGGGATGGTGTGCGCAACTATGCGGCACGCAACTTTCTGCGCGAGATGAAAAAAGGCGACGAAGTATTTTTTTACCACAGCAACGAAGGATTGGAAATAGTGGGTATTGCCAAAGTAGTAAAGGAACATTACCCCGACCCGACCACCGACGAAGAAGCCTGGGTAGTGGTAGACCTGAAGCCGGTGCGCAAGCTGAAAAAACCAGTAAGCCTAAAACAAATTAAAAGCGACAAGCGCCTGGCCAATATGGCTATCATTAAGCTAAGCCGGCTTTCTGTAACGCCGGTTACTGATGATGAATGGAACACGGTGCTGGAGCTGGCAGGGGAGTAGAACAAAAGGAAAAAGAGACGTTTTGGAAAACCCGAAAAGGAAGCAAAGAATTTAAAAGGAAAATGATACGTTTTGCTTTAAATTGAAACTTATGAAAAAGAAACTGGTAGTGCTGACTGGGGCCGGCATTAGTGCGGAAAGCGGACTGAAAACATTTAGAGATGCCGACGGCCTTTGGGAAGGATACGACATTAATGAAGTGGCAACGGCAACTGCCTGGCGAAGAAATAAAGAACTGGTGCTCCAGTTTTACAACATGCGCCGCAAAAACGTAGCCGACGCAAAACCCAACGATGCGCACTTTGCACTGGCCAACCTTGAATCTGATTTTGATGTACAGATTGTAACGCAGAATATAGACGACCTGCACGAGCGCGCCGGCAGCAGTAATGTGCTGCACCTTCACGGCGAAATTTTTAAAATGCGCAGCGAAAAAAGTGAAGAATTAATTTATACCATTCATGATGAAATAAAGCTGGGGGATGTAGCCGAAGATGGCGCGCAGCTGCGCCCGCATATTGTATGGTTTGAAGAGCCAGTGCCTATGATGGAAGTAGCCATTGAAGTGGTAAAAAGCGCTGATCTTTTTTTAATAGTAGGCACATCACTGGTGGTGTACCCGGCAGCCGGATTGGTAAACTATGCGCCCTGGCCCATACCCAAGTTTATTATTGACCGTAAAATTCCTTATACATCAACCCAGTACAATTTTACCACCATTGAAAAAGGCGCCACCGCAGGCATGCAGGAACTGCAAAAAATACTGAGAGAAAACTTCGTTTAAAAAACGTCTTATTTTCCTTTTAAACCGCGGATTGATTGGATTAAAATAGATAAATCGAATTCTTTACAAAACGTCTGTTTTTCGTTTTGATTTTTTATTTAAAAGTCTGAGTTTGCTTTTACCTTTTGCATTTTATCAAAACGTCTCTATTTACTTTTACAGCAAAGACACTTCTTCGGTAAAAGTTATATCCAGACGGCTCAGCGCTTCCAGTACGGGATGGTAAATTTCAGGCAATATGGGCAAGTGCAGCCCGGTTAAGTTCAACTCTCCATTCAGCACCAGCTTGGCAGCTATGCCCAGTGGCAAGCCCACTGTAGCTGCCATGGCGGTGTGCCTGTCGTCCTTGCCTTTTACTACCAGCGTAGCGGTATGGCGGTACAGGTCGGCACCCTGCTGGTATTCTATTTCGTGCTTCATCACCACCATGTCCTTGTCAGCCGGTTGCAGGGCCAGCTTTTTTTCCAGTGCGGCTTGCAATATATCAGCAGCGCTGCAGGTGCCTTTGTTGATTCTTGTGGCATCATCATCCAGGCCTAAATAAAACAGCTGCTTTAAAGTAAGTTTGGCGTCGTGCATTTTTTCGGCAAGTGCGGTAGCCGCATTCAGCTTCAGGTCTTCAATGTCTATTTGTTTCAGGTCGCCTTCTTCGTTCACCACCATAAATTCGTCCATCAGTTCCATTCCTTTCTGCGCCGCTTTGTCTTCCATTTCGGTAAGGCTTACCAGTTCCGATAAAATGTTTTTGGTGTAGGCAAACTGGTCCTGTAGTTTTTCTTCAAGCCATTCGTTAAACCCATTGCTGTCCATATGTTCTTTGAACAATTCTTTCAGCGTTTTGCCGTCCGTTTGATATTGATTCGTTTCGTCGGTCAGCTTTAGGTCGATGATGTTTTTCCAGCCATAAATAAAATCGGCATGGCGCAGGGTGGTGCGTATAAAAGTTTGTACACCTTCCAAACCATAAAGCGGTATATAGGCCAAAGAGTCGCGGTTGGGATACCAGCACAGCACGTCTTCGCTGCTTATTTCAATAAATCGTTTTTCTTCAAACAGTTTTTTGTAAGGCCATTGTTTGATGTCGCCATCCTGTAAAAATGTGGCGCCGGCTTTGCCCGCCATCACTACATTGCGCGGGTTCCAGCTTATTTTGTAATGCCAGGGGTTGTCGTCGCTTTCGGGTGCTACCAGGCCGCCGCAGTGCGACATAAAGGAAACAATAGTGCCACCTTCGGCTTCTATGTCGTCAATTATTTTCTTGGCGCTCATATGGTCGATGCCGGGGTCAAGGCCCATCTCGCAAAGAAACAGCAAACCTTTCGCTTCTATTTGGGGCTGCAATGCCTTCATGGCTTCATCCACATAAGATGCGGTCAGCAGGTTTTTGCCAAATGCTACGCAGTCGCGTGCTACCAGTATATGCAGGGAGGGAGGCAGCAGCGAAATAACAATATCGGCCTCCTGTATAAATGTTTGCCTTTCCACTTCGTGGGTAATGTCGAAAGAGGCAGCAATGCCGTGCGGGTGGGCTCTCAGTTTTTCTTTTGCCAGTTGCAAGTCGGCATCCACCACTATCAGCTGCCAGTCTTCTGTAACCGCGTTGGCCAGTAAATATTCAATTAATACCTTTGCCGATTTGCCTGCTCCAAACAAAAGAATCGTTTTCATAACCAAAAAATTTAGCCTCTTTCGGTGAAAGTAAAAAAAATAGCCTGACTCTCGTGCGGCGCCAGGCTATAAATCTGCAAAACGAAAACAAAACTAGATGTCGCGTGTGGAAGCTTTTTCTTCCGCTGCTTTTATATTGGTGATGCGGTATTTGATATCCACACCGCGTTTGCTCGGTGGTATCACAAGGTTTTTGGTGCTTTTAGGAGCAACGGCCTTGATGCTGTAGTTCTCGGTCTTTATCACGTCGCCATTGGGTTTCAAATATTTTACTTCTATAGCCACTTTATCCAGGTGCTGGTCGGAGCGGTTTCTTACTTTCAGTTCCAGGTCGTTGATGCCACCAAAAACACCTTTTTTAAATTCCGAAGCTGTAAGGGATACCTGCTTTTTCAGGGCAACTTTCTTTTTTACCACTTTGGGCTTTTCTGTAGTAGTATCTACCGGCACTACTTCGGTAGTCAATGCATTGCGGTAGGAGGCAGCTTCTTTTTGAGCACCATGCCCATAGCCTTTAGCTGGAAGGGCAGCATTAACCATAGCTCCGGCTTCATTGGCACCGGCGGCATCCACCATTTTTTTGATTAAAAAGGCGCCTGCAAAAATAGAAACAAAAAGGGCGGCCATCCACAACAGGCTGTTTTGCTTGTGGCGTGCGGCAAAGCTGAATTGGTGCTGCTGCCTGTGTTTTTGGAGCTTTTCCTGCAAAACCTCCAGCGGCTGCGCTATATGGGTTTCCAATTCGGATTCTTCTGCTGAAGGAGTGGCCTTTTCAACGGGAGTTGTAACGGGTTGCGGCGGAAGTGCTACAAAAACATTTTTTGTTTCAAAGGTTTGTACAGAAACGTCTGTTTTTCCTTTTGTGGACAAGTCGGGTTGCTGGTGTTGCACCAAATGAGCCAGTTCTGCTATTTCCGCCGGGAAGCGCCAGCTGTGGCTGCTGCCTTCTACCCAAATAAGGTCGGTAGGTAACAATTTTTGGGTGCTGATTTCAGCTAAATCATAAGGGCCGGTTTCCACATTATCACGCAGTAAAAGGTAACACTTCATGGTCTTCTGCATTTGGTACAATAGCTATCATGAAAAAATGGTGCCCATATTTTTGTTAGGCTCACCGGTAGCCAAAAAATATTAACATCTAATTGTTATAAACTGTGGGTAATTAAAAGGGAAAAGAGACGTTTTAGTCAGGTTTTTACCTAGATTAAAAGTAAATTTGCGAGCCTATAAAATGCAATCTTATAAGCTCACATTGAATGGAAGAAAATTTAGAACCTCTACAAACCAGCGATAACAATCGCATTGTTCCGGTAAATATAGAAGAGCAGATGAAAACCGCCTACATTGACTACTCCATGTCAGTGATCGTAGGCCGTGCCCTGCCCGATGTACGCGATGGTTTAAAACCCGTACACCGCCGTATCCTTTTTGCCATGAACGAACTGGGCATGGCTTACAACCGCCCCTATAAAAAAAGTGCCCGTATTGTGGGCGAGGTGCTGGGTAAATACCATCCGCACGGCGACTCCTCCGTATACGATGCCATGGTGCGCATGGCCCAGGAGTGGAGCATGCGCTATACCATTATTGATGGTCAGGGCAACTTTGGTAACCAGGACGGCGACGGGCCCGCGGCCATGCGTTATACCGAGGCAAGAATGCAAAAGATTGCTGAAGCCATGCTTCAGGATATTGACAAAGAAACGGTTGACTTTGGCCTGAACTTCGACGATTCGCTCGAAGAGCCTACCGTGCTGCCTACCCGCATTCCGCAATTGCTGGTAAATGGGTCTTCTGGTATTGCCGTGGGCATGGCCACCAACATGATGCCCCACAACCTGAGCGAAGTAATTGATGGCTGTCTGGCTTATGTCGACAACCGCGACATTACCATTGACGAGCTGAT
>CBDTUH010000142.1:0-8389 GCA_965363375.1 uncultured bacterium | reverse complement strand
CAATTTTGTGCCCTATCTATGATCAACAGTTATTTACCTATTAACAATGATGAAAATGTAGCTGTGCTGAGCCTGGGCGATAAAGTTTTCACCAACAGCCATAATGGGTACAACTGGTACGAAGTATCCTTAATTGTGCTGGCGCAAAAAAACATTCCGCTGAACGGGGCTGTTCAATGGACGGGTCCATGGCAGCAAAGCAGTCACAATTATTTACCAGTACAGCTAAAAAAGGATGGCAAACGTTTTAATGGCTGGGTAGAGCTTTCGTTTGACAAAGAGCAGGAAAAAATCATTCTGCACCGCTCTGCTATTAATAAAGCGCCGGAAATAGATATTCAGATCAGGTAAAGTTATTCATCTTCCAGGTCTTCCAGCGCTGCCTGCAGTTCGTTATAGGCATGTGCATCACCCAGCTCGCGGGCTATGTGCATGCCTTTTTGATAAGTGTTGATGGCAGCATCTTTTTGACCCTGCCGCTCCAGTAATTTGGCCAGGTGGTAATAGCTGCCTACATACTTTTCATTAGCCTGCAGCAGTGCCGTAAACACTTCTTTAGCAGTAGCGTCATCCCCTGCTTTTATATACTCCAATGCCAGTGCGTGCTGCAAAAAGGCATCACCGGGCGATTGTGCTAAAAACTGTTTTATCTTTTCGATTCGCTCCATTTTTACTGTTGTGTATATTGCAGATTGGAATAATTTTACACTTATATTTGTAATCAAGTAGTTGCATAAGCAACTAATTTACTAAAACCTGTTTTGTATGAAAATATTGGTGTGCATAAGTAAAACGCCAGACACAACCGCAAAAATAGCCTTCACGGATAACAACACGAAATTTGCTGAAGCCGGTGTGCAGTGGATCATTAACCCATACGACGAGTGGTACGCACTGGTGCGTGCTATCGAACTGAAAGAAGCCGATGCCTCTACTACCATTCACCTAGTAACGGTAGGCGGTGCCGATGCCGACCCTATCATCCGCAAAGCACTGGCACTGGGTGGCGACGAAGCCATACGTGTTAATACAGAACCTACTGAACCTTTTGTAGTGGCTTCGCAGATTGCAGCCGTGGCTAAAGAAGGTGGCTACGACCTCATATTTACCGGTAAAGAAACCATTGATTATAACAACGGATCTGTTGGCGGCATGCTGGCTGAACTGCTGGATATGCCCTACGTGGCGCTGGCAACCAGTTTTCAAGTAGCAAGTGGAACAGCAACCATCAAGCGCGAAATTGAAGGTGGCGAAGAAACTGTTGAAGCCTCTTTACCACTGGTAGTAAGCTGCCAGAAAGGTATGGCCGAAGCACGTATACCCAATATGCGCGGCATTATGGCGGCACGCACCAAGCCACTGAAAGTAGTAGAACCCGTGCAGGTGGAAAGCCTGACCAGCGTGGCAGAATTTGGCCTGCCGCCTGCCAAGGCCGGCGTAAAACTGGTATCGCCCGACAACGTGGAAGAACTGGTGCGCTTGCTGCACGAAGAAGCAAGAGTTATTTGATAATTTGAAAATGTGTCCATTTGAAAAGGACGCAACTCATTTTTTCAAATAGAATATTAGTCAAATTTTCAAATTAATTAATTTCCAAATTATCATGAGTGTTTTAATCGTAATCGATCATTCAGACGGACATATAAAAAAAGCATCACAGGAAGCTCTTAGCTATGGCGCTGCCATTGCTGAGCAAATGGGCACCACAGCCGAAGGCCTTGTATTGGGTTCTCCTTCAGAAGATATTGCGGCTTTGGGCCAGTATGGTGTTACCAAAATTCATCAAGTACAGGCAGATGCGCTGGCGCAGTTTGATGCACAAGTTTATACTAAAGCAATTGCGCAGGTAGCTGAGGGCACAGGTGCCAAGGTTATCCTATTCTCCAATAATTCTTTCGGCAAATCCATTGCGCCCCGCCTGTCGGTACGCCTGAAAGCAGGCCTGGTGGCCGGTGCGGTTGGACTGCCTAACACAACATCTGGTTTTGTGGTAAAGAAAAGTGTGTTTTCCGGAAAGGCGTTTGCCAACGTTTCCATTAATACCGATGTTAAGATCATTTCGCTGAATGTGAATGCCTATCAGATCAATAACAAAGGTGCCGCTGTGGCCGAAGTTGTACCCTTTAACGCTACTGTAGATTCACCAAAAATAAAAGTAACAGGCACCAACAAAACCACAGGATCTGTAAACCTAACTGAAGCAGAAACCGTAGTAAGTGCTGGCCGTGGCATGAAGGGACCTGAAAACTGGGGTATGGTTGAAGAACTGGCACAAGTGCTGGGTGCCGGCCTGGCCTGTAGCCGTCCGGTGGCTGATGCACATTGGCGTCCGCACAATGAGCACGTGGGTCAAACCGGTATTGCTATTGCGCCCAATCTTTACATTGCCGTGGGCATCAGCGGTGCCATTCAGCATCTGGCTGGTGTAAACCGCAGCAAAGTAATTGTAGTAATTAATAAAGATGCGGAAGCGCCCTTCTTTAAAGCAGCCGATTACGGAATTGTAGGCGATGCATTTGAAGTTTTACCCAAATTCACCGAAGCGGTAAAAAAAGTAAAAGGACTCGCTTAAACCATTTAAAAATAAATGTAATGCCATGGCTAACTGTATAATAGTCGTGGCATTTTTTTTACCCTAAAAATCAGTAGGTTTGCAAATCGGCAAATCGGCTTTATTATTGTTATTTTAGGTTTACGTTATGAAGAAAATCGAATTGGAAATCGTGGCCCTTTCCCACAGTATTACACAAACCCATTCTTATGCAGTGGTACTGGGCGAAGTTAACGGATTGAGGCGCCTGCCTATAGTGATTGGTGGTTTTGAAGCGCAGGCCATTGCCGTGGCGCTTGAAAAAATGCAACCCAGCCGCCCGCTCACGCACGACCTGATGAAGAATTTCATGACCGCCTTTAATATTGAACTGCACGAGATCATAATTTCCGACTTGCAGGAAGGTATTTTTTACTCCAAGCTGGTTTGCTCCTCCGACCACGATACGGTGGAAATTGATTCCCGCACTTCCGATGCACTGGCACTTGCCGTACGCTTTGGCTGCCCTATTTATACGTACGAACATATACTGGAAAGCGCTGGTATTTTGATGGAAGATGCCGGGTCTACACCTAAAAAACGCAAAACATCTACTGTTGAAGAAGAAGGCAGTCCCAACAACCTCAAGTCGCTATCGATGGAAGAACTGGAAACGTTGCTAAACGAAGTGCTGGAGCAGGAAGATTACATTCGTGCAATTGCCATCCGCGATGAAATTCAAAGCCGCAAAGGCGGCGAAGATTAAAAGGAAAAACAGATGTTTTGTAAAACCCCTAATTTTCCTTTTACATATTTCCCGCTTCAATCAAACGCACACTTTCGTGATCTTATTTCCCAACTGCAAAATCAACCTGGGCCTCAACATTACGCGCAAGCGCAAAGATGGTTTTCATGACCTGCAAACCGTGTTTTACCCGCTGCCCATTAACGATGCGCTGGAGATTATCAGCAGTACAAATAAGGACAAAGAAATTGAATTTAACCTGACCGGTGCTACCATTGAAGGCGAAAATAATATTTGCCAAAAAGCCTACTATATTTTAAAGAAAGATTTTCCGCAGCTGCCTTCTATAAAAATGCACCTGCACAAGGCCATTCCTATTGGGGCCGGCCTCGGTGGCGGCAGTGCTGACGGCGCTTTCACACTTTTGTTGCTTAATAAAAAATATGGTTTGCAGCTTACCGAAAAGCAATTGATCGATTATGCCCTACAACTGGGTTCTGATTGCCCTTTTTTCATTAAGAACACACCCTGTATTGCCGGCGGCCGCGGTGAAGAACTGGAAGAAATAACACTGGACCTCTCCTCTTTTAAAATCGTTATTGTCAATCCCGGCATTCACATCAACACAGGTTGGGCCTTTCGGCAATTAACGCCCAAAGAACCGGAAAATCATTTGGCAGAAGTCATTAAAAAACCGGTGGTGGAATGGAAAGAAGGGCTAACCAATGATTTTGAAGCCCCAATTTTTAATAGTTATCCAGAGGTAAAAGAGGTGAAAGAAACGTTATATGCCGCAGGGGCAGTTTATGCCTCTATGTCGGGTAGCGGCTCTACTGTTTTTGGGCTTTTTGATAAAACCCAAAACGTCTCTTTTTCCTTGCCGCAAAGCTATTTTATAAAAGAGTGTTACCTTTGAGCAAATAACGCAGCTATCTATACTTTAAAGAACATACCTCATTTCCTCGACCAGAATTTGGACTTCCTGGACCACCCCGTTGTTGCCTAAACCTTACTGTTTTATTTTTATTTCATTCGTTCACGAAAACAATTTTACTATTATGTCAACTACGCATATACAGTCGGTTACGCAACATTTTTTAAACCTTGAAGACCAATTTGGCGCCCATAATTATCATCCCCTACCAGTTGTGCTGCAAAAAGGTAAAGGTGTATTTATGTGGGATGTAGAAGGCAAACGCTACTTTGATTTTTTAAGCGGCTACTCCGCTGTTAACCAAGGCCACTGCCACCCTACAATTATAAATGCACTGATCGAACAGGCACAAAAGCTTACCTTAACCAGCCGCGCCTTTCACAGCGATGCGCTGGGCGAATTTGCCGAATACATCACTCAGTATTTTGGCTACCAAAAAGTGCTGCCCATGAACTCGGGTGTTGAAGCTGTGGAAACCGCACTGAAGCTTTGCCGCCACTGGGCTTACCTGGTAAAAGGCATTGCACAGGAGCAGGCAAAGATTATTGTATGTGAAAACAACTTTCATGGCCGCACCTCTACGGTCATTTCCTTTAGCAGCGACCCTACTGCTTATCAAAATTTTGGTCCCTTCATGCCCGGCTTTATCAAAATTCCATATAATGACTTGGCTGCTTTGGAAAAAGCGCTCGAAGATGAAACGATAGCTGGCTTTCTGGTAGAACCCATACAAGGCGAAGCCGGCGTGGTGGTGCCTGATGAAGGTTATTTGCAAAAAGCAAAAAAGGCCTGCGCCGACCGTCATGTGCTGTTTATGGCAGATGAAATACAAACCGGGCTTTGCCGAACCGGCACATTGCTCGCCTGCGATGCAGAGGACGTGCGGCCTGATATTTTGATTTTGGGTAAAGCGCTGAGTGGTGGTGTGCTGCCGGTAAGTGCCGTGCTGGCCGACGATGAAATAATGATGACGCTAAAACCGGGCGAACATGGTTCTACTTTTGGTGGCAACCCATTGGCTTGCCGCGTGGCCATGGCAGCGTTGCAGGTGCTGAAAGAGGAAAACCTGGCTGACAATGCAAGACAAATGGGTGAGCTTTTCCGCAGGGAATTGGAAAAACTGCAATCGCCCTACATAAAAACCATCCGTGGTAAAGGTTTACTGAACGCTATTGTAATTGAGCACCAGAATAAAGAAGCCGCCTGGGATCTTTGCCTGCAGTTGATGAAGCTAGGATTGCTGGCCAAGCCCACTCATGGCGATAAAATTCGACTGGCACCGCCTCTGGTGATTTCTAAATCGCAGGTTTTGGAAAGTATTTCTATTATTGACAAGGCACTACAGGTGCTGGCTTAAAAGCAAAAAGAGACGTTTTATAAAACGTCTCTTTTTGCTTTTGTAAATGATGTTTCGTTTTCTGTTTGGGGCAGTTTAACTTTTCTGAGCAATACCAGCAGCAACAAAAGAAATGAGCAAATTACATAGGTGAAAAATGCAGGTTGCCGCGAGGGGCACTCCCCATACTGGCAAATGGAAAGCAGGAAAAAATTGCGAGCGGTCCAGCCAAAATTAAGTGCCGCCATCAACAGTGCCGTGCGGTGCGCCCAGTTGGTTGGTATAAAATTCATAACCAGGTAAATAGAGATGAACAAAAGGCTGAAATAGCCGGGCTTGCCCCAGCGCGTGCCGCTTGCATCCACACCTGTTACCACAAGGGCTTTGCTTTCAATTACCACCCACGGAAAAAAAATGGAAAGAAGAAAAATGACCGCAACAATTGCCGTGATCCATTTTGTTTTTTGCATAAGCGCAAAGATAATTGTACGGCCTTAATGCTTTCTGGATTTTCAAAACCTTTGTTTTTCCTTTTTAGGGATTTAAAAAAGCGGCTGCGCAAGGCAGCCGCTTTTTTAAATATTACCGAAATTGTTTTTTACAGCTTAAAGCCAATAGATACACTCAGCACGCGATGCTTGTTGTTGTTATTTTCATTGTTGTTAGCGCCGGATTGCAGTTTGGCCATGCCCAATCCATAGTTGACACCCAACACAATTGATTTTCCTTCGATGCCTGCTAGCCCGTTAAAACCATAGTCGAAGCGACGCATAACACCAAAGCCCGCTCCTTCTTCGTAATCCAGCGTGGTGGGGTCATCGTCCGAAAATTCAATATCTCTTTCAATTTCGCTTTTACCCAGCAGTGGGCGCACGGTTTCAATTTTTGTTTTACCACTAATACCTACACCCAAATACGGACCCGCACCTACAAATAGCTTGGTATTAGTACCAATTGGGGCTTTAAACACCAGGTTGGCCGGCACTTCTATATAAAAAGGGTTAGTAGTTGCTTTTGAATAATTATTGGAAGAGGCATCGCCGGATTGTGTTTTAGCGCCTTTGCCGGTAAATAAAATGCCGGGCTGAAAAGAAAGAACCGAACCAATGGGTAGATCGCCAACAATACCTACATGAAAGGAACTTAACTGGTTGGCATCGTTTACGCGGCCTTCATCGGTAGTGGAAACATTGGCCAGGTTAAGGCCGGCTTTAATTTGTGTGCTTTGCGCCATAGCAGTTGCCGACATAAAAAACGCTGCCGTACATAGGGTTACAAATTTCATTTTCATATTCTTCAAAATTTATGCAGCTTAAGACAAGTTTGCTGCCAAAAAGTTTAAGCAAATAGCATTACTGAAAAAAATTTAAACCTGCACTTTTATCTTTTTGAATAGAATAAATCAATTATAAATACAAATCAGAAAACAATTTGTAAGAGGATTTTTATTTATACGTTTTGTACCTGCTGCTTACATATCATCAATTTTCCGCATAAATGTGAAGGAGAAAACGTAACTTTTCAAAAACGAACTGTTATGATTAAAACCATGTGGGTACTAGTATTGTTACTGCTGGCCGGTAACTTATCAGCGCAGGACAATTTCAGCTACACCCCTCAAAACCCCAAACCGGGCGATGTAATCACCATTACCTACGAGCCTTCCGGAACTTTGCTGGGTACCATTAAGCCAGTAGAGGCGGTTTATTATGTATCGGGCTATGCGCCCGGCGGTTATAAAATGCTGGCAGCCGATGATATAACCCTAACCAAACAAGGCAAAAAGTACATGGGCACTATCAACACCGATACAGCCGCTACTTTTATTGCACTAGGCTTTTCGGCCGATAAACGCTATGACAACAATGATAACAACGGCTATTATATTATTCTAAATGAAGAGAACAAACCACGTAAGGGTGCTTATTCTTCGCTTGCCATTTTTCACCAATATGATGGACAACGCATAGGTTGGGAAAGCAATAATGAAAAAGCCCTGGAAGCCCTTCAAAAAGAGATGGAATTGCATACCGCCACTAAAAAAGAGTTGCTGTCCATGTACCTCCGCCTGCAAAATACCGTGAAGAAAGAAGAAGGCCCGGCCCTGACGCAAAAGGAAATAGAGACGTTTTTAAAAGGCGGGCTGAAAAGTGAAGAAGACTATATTATGCTGCAAAACTTGTATGCCGTAACAAAGCAGCCCGAACAGGCCAAGCTGGTGGGTGAATTGATAAAGCAAAAATTCCCTCAGGGAAAATGGCTGGTAAACGAAACCGTGAATAAATTTTTTCCTGAGAAAGACCCGGTAAAAAAACTGGCGATGCTGAGGGATATGGAAATGAAAATAGAAAACAACGAAGACTGGAAGCATTTAAAGTACAATCTTGATTTCTTCAGGCAGCAGTACCTCTCCTCTTTAGCGTCTAAAAAAGATTGGGATGGATTGCGCAAAGCGATGAAAGAAATTCAGTTTGATGATAAAAAACAACTGACTTCTTTTTACAACAATACGGCATGGGCCATGCAGGCAGACAGTAGCGATTTGGCCTTGGCCGAGGAAATGTCGCGCATGGCAACAGAATACGCCAAAGCAGAAATGACCAAACCTTCCGCCAAAAAACCAACTTACCTGACCATCAAACAGTGGGAACAGGACCGCAAAATGGGTTATGCCATGTACGCTGATACTTACGCTATGGTTTTGTACCGCATAGGACAATACAAAAAAGGCCTGCCTTATGCCAAAGAAGCAGCCATTGATATACACAAAGGTGCGGACGCCGAACAAAACTACACTTACGCACTGCTTGCGGAAAAAACAATGCCCGCGAAACAGTACAAAAA
>CBDTUH010000141.1:0-8410 GCA_965363375.1 uncultured bacterium | reverse complement strand
GCCGGTACCTGGGTGTATGGTTACTGCAGGGAGCGACTGCCTCATTGATCTTAAGGTTTCAACATTTTTGGTTTGGATTTAAAAACTAATATCAATTCATTGGATAATGCAGCAAAACAAAAATGTTGAAACCTCTCTTTTTCCTTTTAAATAATTTTAGCTGAATGACATTTGCCGGATACCCCAGCCGCTAAAAAAACAAAGTGCAATAACAATGATCCAGAGTAGCGAGTAGCTTCCTTTTTCGGCGATCAAGGCCCCGCCTGCCGGGCCTATTACATTGGCCACAGACCATACCAGGCTGTAAGCTGCCGCATATTTTCCTTTATTGGTATTGTTTGACCGCTGAATGATAAAAGTGTTGACAAATGGAAGCGAAAACATTTCGCCAAAGGTTATGAACACAATGACCATGAATGCAGAAATAATTATAGAATAAACGGGCACCAGTAAAAACACGAACCCTGCTGCCGTAAGTATAATGCCCAGTACAATAAAGTTCATATCCTTACCTTTTGACTGAAGCTTTTGTACCAATACCATTTCAAATAAACCAATGAGGAGGCCATTCAGCCCCAGCAAAAGCCCGATGGTGGATTCATTCATTTGTGCATGCGCTTTCCAGTAAACTGGCGCCAGTTTAAAAACCAGTATAAAGCAGGTGATGTAAACCAGCAACAGGGAAAGAAACTTCATAAAAACAACATCATGCAAGGGTGAGCCGAACTGTGGCTGCGATGTAGCAGGCGCAGCAAACTTTTTATCCTCCTTGTCTGGAAGCAGAAAATAAATAAGGCCTGCAACAACTATATAGGTGATGCCTTCTACCCAGAATAACAAATGATAGTCAATAGCTGCTAAAACACCACCAATGATGCTGCCCAAACCAAAGCCAATATTAACCGCAAACCGGTTTAAAGAATAAGACTTGGTAAGGTTCGCAGGATTGGCATAGCTGGCGATTGCCGCAAAGTTGGCAGGCCGCATGGCTTCGGCAATACAACCCAGCAAAGCAGCCGTAACACACAACAGCAAAAAATCATGGATAAAACCAAAAACAATGAACAATAACCCGGAAATAAGCGACGACTGAATTTGAACAGTCCGAAAGCCTATCTTATCCACCAGGTAGCCGCCGGCCAATGACCCTGCAACAGCTCCCAATCCAAAAACGGTTATAATAAGGCCCGCCTGCGTAAGACTGTATTTTAATACCTGAGTAACATAAATACTCATAAATACAATTGCCATTGTACCGCTTCTGTTGATCAGAATTACCAGGCTTAATAACCAGTTTTCCCTGCCAATTCCCTTAAATGCATCCTGGTAGGTTTGAATGACATTTTTAAACATAGTGTGCTTATTTGCGGCAATGGTTCATTGCTGCCAACAAATAAAATAAATAGAAATGATAGTTAAGCCATCAATATGAATGAACTGTCAAAAGCCTTCAATGTATATTTTGGATTTGGCCGGAAGTTGTTTTTTCCAATTTATAGTGCTTATTTTCCACCTTCCTTTTTATTCAATATTTTATGCTTTTAGAGGTTAATTTTTATTAGCTGCATGCTCTAAAAACTTAGGATGTTATCCTAATATCTGTGTATTTAAAACAACAATGCTTTTACCCAATTCAAATTTTAAGTTTACAATGAGTTTTCCACATAAAGGCTCAACAAAGTTTTACTGCTGAGCTGCCAATAATGTATGAATATCTTTAATTGTTCCGTTTAATGGCCATCACTAATTTGCTATTAATATTAGAATATGGCACGTGTATTTACCATCTGCTTTGAATTTTGTGAAGAAAAACACATAGCCATGGTAACCATGCAGGTAGACTATTTGAATGAGACAGTCTACCAAATAAGGCTGTTCAACCAAAATCTTTACTCTATTATCCCGGAAGGTAAAATAAGCTTTACATCCACCGACAACGCTTTACCTGCACAGGTGCAAAACCATCTTGCAGAAGCGTTGTTTTTGAGTGTCAAATCGGCTTTAAATACCTACTTACACCAACCCATAACTACTGCCAGGAGCTAATAAAATAATAAGTATTACTATGAATTCTAAAGTTAGTGAAGCCGCTATCTCAACAGCAGCTGTGGCCCATATTGAAACGCATGAGTTTAAAAAAGAGGAAGGCATCTGGTATATTCATCTGCCCCAATACCTGGCGCAAGGTTGGAGCAAAAAAGACCTGGAAATGGCAGAAGGCGCTGAAAAACTATTGAATATTATTGCCAATGGCCGCGACAATGTAAGTATAAGGTTAAGCACCCAACCCTTTAAAGGTGCCGATGAGCTGGAACTAATGGAACTATGCGAAGCCCCCAGTGGAGGCGCTATATATTTGCTGGATACCTGTCATGGTAAAGAAATAGGTTCGTTTATCTGGGTTTGTGATATTGCCCTTTTTGTGTTTGGAGACATGCCTGAAAATATATACTTCCAAAGAGTAAAAAATGGCAAACCATATAAGCAAGCCTGACAACTTATAATTGTAACGCAGGGCAAACCAACCAGGAAATCAGGCCTTTAATAAAAACTTGTATGAGAGAGGTTGTTCTATATTTTCCCAACAATGTTTTAATGGCTGAGTTCATTTTGAAGTTCAGACTTTCCAGGGTGGAAACCGATTCTTTACAGCTTAGCTTGTCCGGCTATCTTACCGAACAACAAATAGTAGACGCATTGCTTTATTACGAGGCAGAATTATCGATTATACATCCTAGCAGTACCTAGTAATGCAAATGGGCATCGCACACCTTAAACTTTATTCCATGGCAAGAACTTTTACCCTACATTTTATATTTGAACAAAAAGAGTATGAAGCTGATATAACCGTTTATGAGGACATGGAACCTTATGCCATTTCTGCAAATATTACAAACCCACACTTACACCAGAAGGTACCCGAAAGCAAGAGAGTTATAGAATTTGGAATAGACGAACAAACAAACATGCCAATAACTTCTTCGCTGCAAAAATTAAAGCAGGCCATTTTTCAGGCTTTTAAAGAACACGAAAGCCAGTCGCCGCCCGTTGGCTTGTGGTAATATTCGAAACCAATTCCTAAATCAGCAGATTTTCAATCGCTTCAAACAAAAATTTTGCTTGTTTGGCTTATAAGTTTTAATTCAAAATTTATCAACCGATTATTTTTTTTAATCAGTAAAAACGTCTTGTTTTCCTTTTAAATATCAAAATCCAAATTGCACCTGTAACCAATACCGGTAATAAATAGGATTCGGCTAATTGTGTTTCAAGATCTTACAACTCCCATATATATAAAAAAAAGGCTCCTGGTAGAAACCAAAAGCCGTTTTAAAATCCAATATCCTATGAAAAACCAGGGCAAATATAAGGGCAAGCGCAGGCTTGACATTAAAGTAAAGTATAATAGTTATCAACACATCAAAAATGAAGAATGCTACAATTGGCCGCAGAGCACCATGTGGAAACATGCCCAACTATAGCAGCCAATTATTATATAAATTACATATAATAACAGGTTTGTGATGGCAAGAATATTCAGTATCAATATTAATTTCGAAAACCAGGACTTTACTGTACTGGTTAGTTTAAGAGAAACTGGTAATGATATTCATTGCATGGTTCGCTATATCGATGAAGGCTTGCAATATATTATTCCAGGCGATTGTATTGAATTCAGCTTTCAGGAAGGCTTAAAACTGCCGGCGCAGCTACCTACCGAGCTGGCACGAAATCTCGTTAAATCAACCACTACAGCTCTGGCAGATTATTATTCCTTAAAAGATTAGAAAGTTGCCTCATCTATGATGCATCCCAAAAAAGGTTTCCTTGCCTGCAAGGAAACCTTTTTATTCAACAATAACTTTAATGGAACCTCGCCACTTTAAAAGGAAATAGAGACGTTTTTATTTGAAAGTGAACTCATTTTGTTGCGCGTAAACTACTTTATACAAAACGTCTCTTTTTCCTTTTAAAAGCTTTTTCAGGAAGCAAAAACAGAAGCATCGGAAGGATCAAAAACTACCCATAAGATATACGCAATTTTATTATCGTCATCTGCTACAGGCACCAGCAATGCTTCCGTTTGCAAGGCATCGCTATGCTCCGACGGTATGGAGATTGATACCACCTCGCCGGCAAGTGTTTTCTTAAACTGATTGTAACTGGGATCGTCATAAAAACCGGGCGAAAATTCCAGAATATTTTTACCAATTACTTCTTCTTTTTTTACGTGGTAATGCGCTTCGCATCTTTTGTTCCAGTACACATAATTCATGTACTTATCCATTACAATCACCCTGCCGGGCATTAGTTCAATAATGCTTTCTACCAGGCGCATATTTACCGCTACTTTCCGCTTCAGTGTGTGCTCAATAGTAGTCTCCCGAATAAGATGAAGCACTTTTTCTACCCTTTCACTGCTATCTGTTAAAGGGAATAAAAGATAGTGGCCCGCTTTTTCGCGGCCTAAAAAATTATTGGCAGCAAGGCTTACGGTTTTGCCGCTGAACGCCTGCTCCAGGTGAGTTCTATAGTCTACATCCTGCAACTGCGGAAAAACATCAAATAAATTTTGCTGCAGCCCCTGCTGATCTCTTGCCAGTAACCCATCCCGGCATGCTTCGTTCATATCAACAATGGTATTATTGATGTTGGTTACAAAAACCTTTTCGGCAATGGAACTGTTCAGGATGTTGTTCCACTGCTGCAGGCTATGCTGTTGCTGTTGCAGCATTATTTCAGCGCTTACGTCCTGTATCATGGCGGCAAAAAGGTTTTTACCCTCCGTCTGAATTATTTTAAAAGTTGCCTTCATGTGTTTGATAGCTCCTTTAACAATCAGACGAAAATAAATTTCATTTTCCACCTGTTCGTGCAAACTCAGGTTCAGCGTGTCTGTAAACTTCTTTTTATCTTCCTGGTGAATAAAGTTGGTAAACAGCTTTGGCGTAAGCTCAACAAAATTGGGCTTGTACCCCAATAAGGAATAAAAATGGGGGCTCCAGGTCATTTTGCCTGTTTGCAGATCGGTTAACCACACAAAGGTGTCTGTTGTGGCTTCTACCTCCTGCTGCACCATTCGCTGCGCGCCCAGTTCGTCTTTCAGTTTTACTTCTTTTCTTTCCAGCATCCTGGTGGCTGTCACATCTTTTAGCGTGCCAATCATTACCAGGTCGGTTTTGGAGCGGATAACGGGCTTTCCAATAAACTGTACATATCTTATTTTACCGTCGTTGCGAATAATGCGGTATTCTATTTCGGGGCATACATGCTCAAAAAGAATGCGGCGGTGGGCTTCCGCCACAAGGTTCCTGTCGTCAGGATGTGCCAGGTTGGCCAGCAGGTCCAGGTTCAGGTTGGCAATCTGCGGCTTCAACCCTATAATCCGGTAAAAGTTGTCGGAAAAAAAGCTTTTGCGGGTAAACAGGTTTATCTGCCAGGTTCCAATGCCCGTCATTTGCTCGCTGAACTGAAGCTGATCTTTTAAAAACTGGGCAGATTCAGTGGCTGCTTCCCATTCCGCTTCTACTTTTTTTTGTGCCGTAATATCTATTACTGTACCACCCAGTTCCAGCTCCCCTTTTTCATTGAATTCCCAGTTGGTAATCAGCTGCAAATATTTCAATTCGCCTAACGCATCAATAATACGGTAAATGAGGTGTAATGGAACCCGGTTTTGATAAGCCTCTTCAAAAGCATGCTGAAAAGTGGCCGCATCTTCCGGATGCAGAAAAGGATAAAATGTTTTGAGGTGTGCGTTCAGGCCCTGGGGCATCAAGCCATAAAGCCGGTACAGGTTGTCGGAAAAGTGGATATCGAAAGTGCTGGTGTTAAAATGCCAGGTTCCTGTATTGGTATATTTTTCTGCAGTTTCCGCCCAACGCAAAGCATGCCTTAACCTCTTGTTTTCCTTTTGTTGCTGCTTTTGAGCGGCGTGCTGCGCCCACAAATGTTTAGCAGGGTCTGTATCTGTAAAAGATTCTTCTTCTGTTGCTTCTATAGCAGTGCCTATTAATGTAACTACCTTGCCATAAGTGGTTATGATTCTAAAATTGAAGTTGGCCAGGCCCGGGCTATCTGACAGTGTTTGGGCTAAACCGGCCACATCATCGGGATGTACAATGCCTTTGGTTCCTAAATATTGAGCCGGCAGGGTCGGCATTACATCGCTGCAGTACACCATAGTACTGTGCAGGCTCCACTCCCACTCTCCGGCCAACCGGTAATACCTGGATTGAAGGTGCAGGTGTACACTTTTTTCCGCTGCTCCTTCGCTGTCACTTATATCTTTATTGTATACACTCACAATAGCTCCTTATTGAGTTATTTTCAACTTTTTATACATTTTCAAAAGAAAAAAAACCGAATTACACTTTAACAGTAAGCATGAACCATAAACCAAATGCAATAAAGTAGCTAATAACATTGCCCGTTTTTTAAAAGGGAAAACAGACGTTTTTGCTTTTACTACAAACCTTGTTTTTAGTAATCAAAATTGGGTTATTTTGAAATGCAGGATATACTTTCGAAAATAAGAATTTTGTTTCATATTTAACGCCCTTTTTCACCCCTCAGCTCTAGCAGTAAATCACGAATGGTTTGGCGCAGGTCGCTCATGGTATAAGGCTTTGTTATAAAACGTACGGCGCCCTGCTGGTGGGTGCTTTTTACATCTGCTTCTATTTTTGAAGTGGAATAAATTATCACGGGCACTTCCTTTAGGTCTTCATTATTTTTCAACTCCTGCAGAAACTGCTTCCCGTTCATGCGGGGCATGTTCAGGTCCAGAAAAATATAGTCGGGCAAGGTTTGCTGCGGCCTTTTCAGTATTTCCAGCGCCTCTATGCCACCCGAACATTCAATACACGCCACGGCAGAGTCAATCTCTTGCAAGGTTTCACAAAATAATGCCCGGTCATCGGCATCATCATCTATAATCATAACTATCTTTACTGCCATACAAATTCGTTATAACTAGCACCGTTTATTAAAAACAAAAGTTTTCAGGAAGTATCGTTTTCCGGATTACATAAATTGCAGTTACAGCTTACTAAATAATTGCCTGCTTTTGCCCATCAGCAAACTTTCTATATAATAATGGAAAATACATTTAATCTGCCAGATAAACACAATTCAGATGCATTTACAATTGTTGCCATTGGTGCTTCCGCCGGCGGAATAGATGCCATGAACGATCTGCTGAGCCACCTTTCTGACAGCACGGGCATGGCCTACATTTATGTGCAACACCTGAATGCCAAAAAAGAAAGCATGCTGGTGCCTATTTTTTCGAGGGCTACCCGCATGCCGGTGGTAGAGGCCGCCGATGGTATGCCTATTGCGGCGGACCACCTGTATATTATACCGCCCGATGCCGACCTGACCGTGCTGGATGGGCACATTAAAATTGATGGGAGGCCTGCCAAGCCTTATGCACACATGCCCATCAACAAGTTTTTTCATTCGCTGGCCGAAAATTACAAGGCACCTCCCATTGGCATTATTTTATCTGGCGCGGCTACTGATGGTATTAGCGGGCTAAAGGCTATAAAACTAGCCGGCGGCCTCACCTTTGCACAAGGCGACTCGGCAGAGTTTCAAAGCATGCCACAAGGTGCCATTGCCGATGGTGCGGTAGACCTAATACTATCGCCAAAAGAAATTGCAGAGGAACTGGGAAGAATCTCCAACCAGAAAGAAACTTTTTATGGCGCCATGCAGGAGCTGACCGAAGACTCGCTGCACAACCAGGACCAGCACTTGCAGGTCATACTGCACCTGTTGCACAAGTCGGTAGGTGTTGATTTCCGGTTTTATAAAATGAACACCATCAAGCGCCGCATTATTCGTCGCATGATGCTGCACAAGCTGGAAAACATAGAAAAGTATGCCCAGTACCTGCGCCAGCATGCAGCTGAAGTAAACCTGCTGTACCAGGATCTTTTAATAAACGTAACCACCTTTTTCAGAGATGCCGAGTGCATGCAGTATTTAAAAGACCATCTGCTGCCCGAGCTGATAAAAAACAAAGCCGAAAACTACCCCATCCGCATTTGGATACCGGCCTGCTCCTCCGGTCAGGAGGCTTACTCGCTGGCCATGCTGATGCTGGAAGTACTGGGCGATAATGTGGCCAATACACCTGTGCAGATATTTGCCACCGACCTCAGCGAGATGGTGATAAACAAGGCAAGGCTGGGCATTTATAACAAAGCAGATGTGGCAGATGTGCCGCCTAAAAGATTGCAGCGTTTTTTTACCCGAACAGAAGGCAATTACCGTATTATTAAAATCATCAGGGATATGTGTGTATTTGCCACGCACAATGTAGCCAAAGACCCGCCCTTTTCCCGTATCGATTTAATTTCCTGCTGCAACCTGCTGATTTACCTTGATACCATTTTGCAGA
>CBDTUH010000140.1:0-8464 GCA_965363375.1 uncultured bacterium | reverse complement strand
GCCGATAATGGCCAGCCATACGGTGCTCAGTATCATCAGGCGCACATACACTTTCTCCAGGTTGGCCAACAGCAGCGTAGGAATTAAAATAGCCAGCACAATGATGATACCGCCCATGGTAGGCGTACCTTTCTTTTGCTGCTCGCCAGCCAGGCCCAGGTCGCGCACCGACTCGCCAATTTGCTTGTGGCGCAAATAGTTGATAATCTTTTTGCCAATAAGCGTTGAAATAAGAAGCGATAAAATAACGGCCAGCATCACCCGGAAAGTGATGAACTGAAACAACTGGCTGCCAGGAAACTGGTAACCTTCAGTTCTAAACCATTCAAACAAGTGATACAGCATATTCTATTTTTCTTCTTTTTATTTTTCTAACATTTGAAACATTTCCTTCAACACTTCCTTATCATCAAAGTGGTGCTTCACACCATTGATCTCCTGGTATTTTTCGTGTCCTTTGCCTGCAATCAGCACAATATCTTTAGGACCGGCCATGTTGATAGCCATTTTAATGGCCTGCCGGCGGTCGGGTATAGAAACCACTTTCTTTTTAGCGCTTATGGGCAGACCTTCTTCCATATCGGCCAGTATCTGCTGCGGGTCTTCGGTACGTGGATTGTCGGATGTAAAAATCACTTTGTCGCTGTGCTCACAGGCCACCTCGCCCATTACAGGGCGCTTGGTTTTATCCCTGTCGCCACCGCAGCCCACCACGGTTATCACCTGCTCGTTGCCGCTTTTTAATTTTTTGATAGTGGCCAATACATTCAGCAGCGCATCGGGCGTGTGCGCATAATCTACAATACCTATCACGCGCTCATGTGGCGACATGGAGTAATCAAAACGGCCTTCGGCACTCGTCAGGTTGCTTAGTACCTGCAGCACTTCTTCTTTATTCTCTCCCAGTAAAACAGCTGCACCATATACCGCCAGAATATTGTAAGCATTAAACTCTCCTATCAATCGGAAATGCACTTCCTGTTCGTTCACCGTCATCACCAATCCGCTCAATAAGTTCTCGAGTATTTTTCCTTTAAAGTCGGCGGCGGTGCGCAGGCTGTACCCATATTTTTTAGCAGCGGTGTTTTGCAGCATTACCAGGCCACGCTTGTCATCCAGGTTGGTAATGGCAAAAGCCGATGCGGGCAAAAGGTCAAAAAAACCTTTCTTGGCTTTTATGTATTCGTCGAATGTTTTGTGATAATCTAAATGGTCGTGCGTGATGTTGCTGAACAAGGCACCGGCAAACTGCAGGCCTGCAATGCGGTGCTGATGCACGGCATGCGAGCTTACCTCCATAAAAACATGGGTGCATCCGGCATCCTGCATTTGTTTCAGCAAAGCATTTAAGCTAACCGCATCAGGCGTAGTATGGGTAGATGGAATAACGTTACCCGAAATGATATTTTCAACTGTGCTCACCAGGCCACACTCATATCCCAACGCGGTAAATAGTTTGTATAATAAAGTAGCAATGGTGGTTTTACCATTGGTACCCGTTACACCTACCAGCTTAAAATGAGTGGAAGGCGCATTGTAAAAATTGTGCGCCATCAGGCCTGCCGCTTCGGCGCTGTTGCCCGTTTGCACATAGGTAACACCTTCTTTTTTATCTGCTGGCACCACTTCGCAAACAACAGCTACAGCACCCTGCTCCACGGCTTTGGCAATGTACTGGTGACCATCGGTGGCGCTGCCCCTTACTGCCACAAACACGCTGCCCCGCTGTACCTGCCGCGAATCGATCTGCACATCCCGCACCGGCATGTCGGTTTTACCCTGCACACCCGTTATCGGCACTTTATACAATATGTCAGACAGTTGTTTCATTTATTTTTTAAACGTCTCTTTTCCCTTTTGAATTAAGTAATCCTGACTAAGCCTGTTAATTTGTTTATTGGCAAAACCTCTCAATTTCCTTTTACCTTCACGATTTTATTCACTTATTGACTATTTACATCCTCCAAACGTCTCTTTTTCCTTTTAAAATTTTAGTTCAGCAATAGCGTGATAGTTTGTCCTTTTTTAATGGGCGTCCCCGGCTGTATATCCTGCACTATTACTTTTCCGCGTCCTTTGGCCACTACTTTCACGCCGTTATTTTCCAGCACGTACAGGGCATCTTTCAGCGTCATGTTGCGCACATCGGGAACCACTTTTTTGCCCATGGCTGCAGGTTTCACTACAGGCTTTGTATGGTCAGCGGCCATTACGCTCCAGGTGTTTGTACCGGCAGCATCTTTATATTCCATTTGCAGCTCCTGCATTACCTGTTTTACATCGCGTGTGTAGCCTGCATAAAAGCGCTGCATGCTGTCTTTTACTATTTCCGTTTTAGTGTTCTGCTTGCCTTGCACATACATGGCGTACAGCTTGGTAGCTACTTCTTTAAACACAGGTGCAGCTACCTGCCCGCCATAATGGTACAGCGCGCCGGGCCTTGTTTTTACAATTACCACGCAGGTATATTCGGGATCGTTGGCAGGAAAATAACCGGCGAAAGATGCGAGATAATAACCATGGTGGTATTTAATATTGCCGGATGCAAAATGCGCTGTACCGGTTTTGCCTGCTACGGGAAACGGAAAGTCTTTAAATACGTTTTGAGCGGTGCCTTCCGTCACTACTGCTTCCATACTTTCGCGGGCGGCGGCTATGGCCTGTGGGCTGACAATGCTTTGTTCCAGCACTTCTGGCTCAAATTCTTCAACCGTTACACCATTGCTTTTGATGCTGCTTACCAGGTAGGGCTTCATCAGTTTGCCGCCATTGGCCACAGCGTTGTACAACATTAAGGTTTGCAGCGGGCTTACTTCTATGGCGTAGCCAAAACTCATGGTAAGCATGGCATGCAGCCCTTCTTTATTTTTTTTCCAGCGGGGCAACAGCGGCGCCTCTTCGCCTATCAGCTCAATTCCGGTTTTTTGATCAAGTCGAAAACGTCTTAAATAGCTTTTGAATTTATCGGGGTCATTAGCAAAAGCCTTGTTAGCCAGTTTAGCCATACCTACGTTGGACGAATGCGCAAATGCTTCTTTAACCGTTAGTACAGATTTTGGGGAACGTTCCGCATCAGTAACATTGCGCACCGCAACGTATTGATTTCCGGTAGAACCCACTTCTACCCTATCAGTTATTTTGCTGCTGCCGGCATCCAGCACGGCCAGCAAAGTGGCCAGCTTAATGGTGGAACCCGGCTCAGTGGTTTGCAGCGCGTAGTTCAGGTTTTCATCATAAGTGCCATCTTTCATTTCGCCCAGGTTGGCAATGGCTTTTATCTTGCCGGTTTTAGTTTCCATTACCAGACAAGTTCCATGCACGGCCTTGTTGGCTTCCAGCATTTTCAGCAGTGCGGTTTCGGCTATGTCCTGTATGTTGATGTCGAGCGTGGTGATGATGTCTTTACCATTTACCGGTTCTATTTCGTAGCCTTCTACGGGGATGGCGGCGCCACCGGCAATGTAGCGCACCAGCCGCTTGCCGGTGCTGCCTTTCAGCAGTGTGTCGTAGGTTCTTTCCAGGCCCACGTTCTGCGCATTTTCGCGTGCCAGTCCAATGGTGCGGCGCGCTAAAATGCCATAAGGATTGAGGCGCTTGGTTTGCACTTCTACTATCACGCCGCTGCGGTTGCGGCCCAGTCGTACTAATGGAAACTGCCGGAACTCTCTGTACTGATCAAAGGTCAATCCTTTTTTTAGCGAGTAGTAGCGGCGGCCTTCGTTGTAAGCCAACTGCAGTTCTTTTTTGTATTCGCTTTTGCTTTTATCGCCAAAAAAAGTGGAGAGTTTGTAAGTGAAAGAATCGATGTTTTCACGAAAGCGTTTGCCGTTTTTGTCACGCAGGCCTTCGGCGCCAAAATCGATATACACATCAAAAAAAGGAATGGAAGTAGAAAGCATGTTGCCATCCTCGCTATAAATGGTGCCGCGCTCGGCATCCAGCTCCACAAACTTTTGGTGCAGGCTGTCGCTCATGCTGCGCCAGTAGTCGCCCTCCGCGTACTGAATGTAAGCAGCCCGGCCTAAAACAGCCAGGCTCATCACCACAATACCGATGAAGCTAAGGTAAACCCTCCATAATATGTCGCGTTTAACTTCCAAGTGTTTCTTTGTTGCGTTAAAGGCTTTTGTTTATTGTTGTTGACTACTGTCTGTTAATATAATGGGCGGCTCTGTCAGTTCTTTCAGTCCCAGCGGCTCCACCGCTTTTACCAGTGTGCTTTGCTTGCTGCGAAACAGCACATCACCTTTTACAGTTTTGTATTCGTACTGCAGCTCTTTTAATTCGCGCGTGGTGCGGGTTATGTCGCGCGCCAGCTTGTCGGCATTATGGCCGTTATATATATATATTACCGCCAGCCCTGCCAGGAAAAGAAAAAAAGGAATCTGCTTTACCACTGCCTGGTAATTGAGCCAGCGTTTCCACCAGCCTCTTTCCTTATCTTTTTTTTCAACCCCTTCCATCTTATCCCTTATTTCAAATTTTTTAGGTTACGGATTTTAATCGCGGATTATGCAGATTTTTAATTACAGGATTTCGCGGATAAGTCCTGTTGAAAACGTCTGCTTTTCCTTTTAAAAAATTGGTAGCAAAAAACCATCAATCTCATTATTTTAAAAACGTCTCTTTTTCCTTTTAAATTCTCAATCACTTATTAACACTAGTCACCAAAACGTCTCCTTTTCTTTTTAAGCTTCCAGCCTTTCCGCTACTCTTAATCTTGCACTTCGGCTGCGGCTGTTGCGCCGCGCTTCTTCCGCGCTGGCCTCAATAGGCTTTTTGTTTATCAGTTTAAAAGGTGTTACAAACCTTTTAATTTCAAACGGGTTTTCTTCTGCTTCTTCAAATGTGCCACGCTTAAAAAACACTTTCACCAACCGGTCTTCTATCGAATGGAACGTGATGATGGCGGCTCGGCCACCGGGCTTTATCACCTGCGGTAACTGTTGCAGCAAATCTTTCAATGCACCCATCTCGTCATTCACTTCAATTCTTAAAGCCTGGAAAACCTGCGCTAAATATTTGGCCGGATTACCTTTTACAATGCTTTGCACGGCTGCCTTAAAGGCGTCAATAGTTTGCACCGGTGCGGTTTTGCGTGCTTCTACCAGGGTGCGGGCCAGTGTTTTTGAATTGGTTACTTCGCCATACTGCTCAAACAACTTATGCAGTTGCGCCTCGCTATACGTGTTCACCACCTCGAAGGCGGTTTTTTGCTGCCGCTGATCCATACGCATATCTAGGCTGGCATTAAAGCGGGTTGAAAAACCGCGCTCGGCCACATCAAACTGGTGGCTGCTTACACCCAAATCGGCCAGCAGACCATCTACCCCTTTTATGCCATGCAATTGCAGAAAACGGCTTACATGACGAAAATTGTGTGGAATGAATAATACACGGTTGTCATCGGGCACGTTTTTGCGGGCATCTTCATCCTGGTCAAAGGCTATCAGCTTTCCCTTTTTATTCAACTTTTTCAAAATGGCTTTGCTATGTCCACCACCACCAAAAGTGCAGTCTACATACACACCATCGGGCTTTATAGCCAAATGCTCCATTACTTCATTCAAAAGCACCGGTATGTGGTACACATCATGCATTGGCCAACCTCACAAAAGCTTTTACAACAGAAAACAGGCTGCCTTTCAACCATAGCTCCAGCCTGCTTACCTCGCGTTGTACCATTTCTATTTTAATGCTTTCCTTTTTCATGTTGTTACAGCTTTATAGGGCCGTTGCCACTTACCATTACCGATTGCGCCAGCGAACTAAAGTCGTCTGGTGAATAAGATTCAAAGAACTTCTGGTAGCTTTCTTTATCCCAGATTTCAATTTTATTTACTGCCGCCGCCAGCACAATGTCTTTGCCCAGCCCGGCATAATCTTTCAGGTTTTGCGGAACCAACAAGCGGCCAGCCGCATCGGGTTCCACCATAATAGCACCGTTCAAAAAATAGCGGCGAAACTCACGCACTTTCGGGTCAAAATCGTTCAGCGTGCTAATTTGGTCGTACAGTGGCTGCCAGCTTTGCATGGGGTACAAAGTCAGGCATTTTTCAAAGCCCCTGTTTATCACAAATCGTGTACTTTCACCCTCTGGAATTTGACGTTTTAAGCCAGCCGGTAACAGGAAGCGACCCTTAGAGTCCAGTGTTGCTTCATATTCACCGAGAAAGCTTATCATCATTCAAATAAATTGTACGTTTTGCTATTAATTGACACAAAATAACACTTTTTACCACTTTCGGAAAGCCAATCGGTTTTTTAAATTTTTCCACAAAATGAAGAATTTGTAAAGCCTTGATTTCACTATGTTTCACGCTAAAAATTTTTAATATAAAATATGAGGTGTGTATACCCTGTGGATAAACCCTATTTGAGTGTGAACAAGTAGAGGATAACTTAATTTTCAAACCAAAAATGCTGCAGTCAGCCGCATGGAACAGAATATTTTAATAGAAAACTTCGATTATAGCCTGCCCAACGAGCGCATTGCCTACTTCCCATTGCCCGAAAGAGACCATTCAAAGCTGTTGGTGTATAAAAGTGGGAACATTAGCGACGACACTTTTTACCACCTGCCCCACCATTTACCACCGGGCGCTACTTTAATAGCCAATAACACCCGTGTAATAGAGGCGCGGCTCCATTTTACCAAAGAAAGCGGCGGCGTGATTGAGATTTTTTGCCTGGAGCCTTACCAGCCTGCGACCATAGTACAAGCCATGGAAAGCAACGGTAGCGTGCAATGGCGATGCTTAATAGGTGGCGCCTCTAAATGGAAGCCGGGACTGGTGCTTCAAAAAGATTTGCAAATAGAAGAGCAAACAGTAAAGCTGGAAGCAAGATACATTGCCAAGGAAGAAGACAGTTTTATTATAGAATTCAGCTGGAGCGGCGATTTTACGTTTGCCGAAGTACTACATGTTGGGGGCAACATGCCACTGCCGCCTTACATTAAAAGAAAAGCCGAAGGCGAAGATGCTGCGCGCTATCAAACCGTATTTGCGGCGCACAATGGCTCGGTAGCGGCCCCCACAGCGGCATTGCATTTTACCGAAAGGGTTTTTAAAGGTTTGGAGGAAAAAGGGATTACGCGCAGTTTTATAACCCTGCATGTAGGTGCCGGAACATTTAAGCCAGTAAAAACCGCCACTATTGCCGAACACAGCATGCATGCGGAAAGTTTTGTAGTAACAGCCGATACTTTACAAAATTTATTAAAAGCTCAAACTATTGTTGCTGTTGGTACTACATCGCTGCGAACTTTGGAAAGTCTGCACTGGCTGGGTGTAAAATTATTGCTGAATAAAAACACAAACTTTACATTAGAACAATGGGAAGCCTACGACCTGATACAACAACCTTTTACTTATAACGAAAGTATTGAGGCATTGTATAATTACTTACAACAAAAAGGCGAATTGGAACTGTGGTGTCGCACGGCATTGTTAATTATGCCCGGTTATAAATTTCAATCAGTAAAAGCATTGGTCACCAATTTTCACCAGCCGCGTTCTACGCTGCTATTGTTGGTTGCAGCGTTTATTAGTGACGATTGGAAGAAAGTATATGACTATGCATTACAAAATGAGTATCGCTTTTTAAGTTATGGTGACAGCAGCTTACTCATTCCATAAAGTGATAAAAGCTAACAGCACTTGCAAATACAAAACGTCTATTTTTCCTTTTACATTTTCAGTTCGAAACAATTAGTTAACAGCATTACAAATAAGAAACGTCTGTTTTTCCTTTTAAAGTCAAAAGGAAAAACAGACGTTTTATTTCTGTCAACTGTCTTCTGTCTCCTGTCATCTTACTTGACCTAAGTTGGTATAGGGATCTACTTCTGCAGCGGCATTTCAATAGTAAAGCAACTGCCTTTGCCTAACGTACTTTCTGCCTTTACCGTACCGCCGTGCGCTTCCACAATATCTTTTACATAATTCAATCCCAGGCCAAAACCTTTTACGTTGTGAATGTTACCCGTATGGGCGCGGTAAAATTTTTCAAACACGCGCTTCAGCGTTTCGCGGTTCATACCAATTCCATTGTCTTCTATACGCACCGCCAGTTTTTTAGGCGTGTTGTGGGTAACAATGCGTATCTGCGGCGGCACGTCTTCTTTCGAATATTTTACAGCGTTATCCAGCAGGTTGTTTACGAGGTTTGAGAAGTGCACTTCGTCGGCTTCTATTATATCATTTTCTGCTTCCAGCATCAATTGCGGCGAACCTCCTTTTTCCTCCAGGCGCAGCATGAAGTTGTCGGCCACGTCCTGGATCACCTGGTGGGCATCGAGCTCCTTGCGGTTCAGCTGGATCTCCTGGCGCTCGAGCAGGGCGGCCTTCAGGATCGTTTCCACCTGCCGGTTCATGCGCTGGTTTTCTTCCTTGATGATGCCGGTGAAGTAGGTGAGCTTCTTCACGTCCTGCTGCACCTTCTCGTTGCGGAGCGCGTCCAC
>CBDTUH010000139.1:0-8571 GCA_965363375.1 uncultured bacterium | reverse complement strand
TCGGGATTGCTGTTGAGTACCTGCGCCAGCGTGCCCAGCGCTTCTTTACCCTTTGGGTTTACCGTGGCGCTAGCCGATGGAAATAAGAGGTTTTCCTGCAGGCTCACATACACTTTTCCTTCTTTCACAAACACCGACAGTTCATCACTCTTAAAATTGACGAGCGCATCAGACATTTTTTTGCGCAGGCTTTCTATAGCTTCGCGCTGCTGGTTCATCAGCTGCTGCATTTGCGCCAGGCGCTTTTGCTCTTCTTCCAGCTGCTGCTGCGTCATGTTGGCTTCGCGCGCCAGCTGCGCCGCGCTTTTGCCGGCCTCGTCCATCTGCCCGGTTAGCCGGTTCACATCGCCTTGCAGCCCCTGTATGCGCCCGTTCAGCTCGGTAATATTGTTATTCAATTGGTTCTTTTCTTCCATTAGCTGCTGCTCGCGGTTGAGGGCATCTTCGTACTTGCGGGTGCTTACGCAAGATGCCAGCAGCAACAGCGGCGCCACGTACAAAAAAGTTAACAGGCGTAGTTTCATAATCAAAGCATTTGCCGCAAGGGCAAAAAAACTGTGCCGCTGCCCGGGCGCTGCCGCAAAACGTCTCTTTTTCCTTTTAATGCACAGCTTTCCCTTGCTTTATTTTTTGCCGAAGGCTGAAACGCTTCACTATTTCTACACAAGATGTTGAATCATTTTTGGTTTTATTAAAAGGAAAAAGAGACGTTTTAAGCCCGTTTTTCTTTTTTTCAAAAATTAGATGCGAACTGCTCATTTATGGCACATGTTTTTTAGCTTTAATAGTAAATAAAGAACCATGGAAAGGGAAAGAAACAACAACGAATTTGACAACGCTAACAACGAGCGGGCCGAAGGCCTGAACGAAAGACTGGAAGGACTGGCAGCATCTGAAATGGCCGACCGCGGCCCCAAGGGTATGTCGGCCTTTACCGGCGAAGAAGACGGCACCGAAACAAGGCCTGTAACGCATATGTATGCCGAGCCCGGCGGCGCCGATGATGATGATGTGGATGACGACGATGACGACTTTGATGATGACGACGACCTGGACCTGGACGATGAGGATATAGACGTGGATGATGACGATGATATTGAAATAGACGATACGGTTGGAGACGACGACCTGGATGATGACCTGACGCTGGACGACGATGAGGATGATGACGAAGACGACCTGTAATTAAAATAGTAAAAGCGTAGGAGTGCATGCCTGTTTTCCTGCGCTTTTTTTATTGCCCGCACAGCTGCTTCAGTCGCTGCGCATCGGCAAAGGCGTAGCCATGTATATCGTTGTTAAAAAAAGCCCACACACGGTGGCCCTGTGCTACCCAGGTTTCAATTTTTTGCGCATAGTATTGCAGCTCCTCGTGGCTGTAGCCCGATGCGTACAGCTCGCGGGGCCCATGAAAACGTATGTAAATGTTTTTGGCCGTTACCATTTCGGTGTAGGGAAAGTGCCCGCCCGACTGCGAAATAACAATCCCTAAATCATACTTTGCCATTTGCGTAAGGCTGTCGCTGTGCAGCCAGCTATCGTGCCGCACTTCTATCACAAATTCATACGTCTTGTATTCCTTTTGTAGTAAGCCGTAAAAGGCTTCGGCCCGGTCGTAGTCCCACTTTAGCTGCGGCGGCAGCTGCACCAGCACGGGGCCCATCTGCTGCTGCATAGGCGCAAACACATCAAAAAAGCGCTGCATTGGTTCTTCCACTTCTTTCAGCTTTTTCATGTGTGTAATGTAGCGGCTTAGCTTAGGGCAAAATAGAAAATTGCGTGGCGCTTTCTCTATCCAGTTCAGTACGGTTTGGTGCTTTGGCAAATGGTAGAATGAAGTATTGATTTCGGCAATGCCAAATGTGCGGGCGTAGTAAGAGAGCCATTCGGGTTCTTTTAACCCTTGCGGGTAAAAGAGGCCTTTCCAGTGCTTGTAGCTCCAGCCCGATGTGCCTATGTTGATGTTGCCGCCCATATTTTAGTTACATTTTTGCTAAAGAAACGTGCCATACAACCTGTGGCGCTATGCTTGCGTCATTAAACATGTTGAAGGCAAAACTTCAGCACCATCAGCTACATGAAACAATTGTTCTTTAAAAAAGCAAAGCCCACCATCACTTATGTGCAAAAGCCCATGCCATCGCTGGCGGCATGCATCTTAATGGATGTGTTGGGTTATGCCTCGTTTGCCATTCCTGTGCTGGGCGAGTTTTTAGATATTTTGTGGGCCCCCGTTTCTGCCATGATATTCTTTAAAATGTTTGGCGGCAAAAAGGGTATGCTGGGTGGTGCGTTCTCCTTTTTTGAAGAAATCATGCCCGGCCTCGATTTTATTCCCACGTTCACCATTGCCTGGGTAATGCAATACATCAGCAGGAAAAAAAATAATACGGTAACCATTGTGCCCGCTACGCGCTAATTACGTGCAGCAGCTCCAGGTTGTCGTTTAATACAATGGCTTCAGCCCGGTAGCCGGGTTGAAGCATTCCCATTACATGCTGCTGCCGCAATGCTTTGGCAGGGTAAAGGCTGCACATGCGCAGTGCTTCATCTATAGCAATGCCGGCATGCTGCACCAGGTTTTTAAATGCTTTGTGCATGGTCAATGCCGAGCCGCTTAATGTTCCATTGCACACGTATTTATCGCCTTCCGGCTGGTGCTGATAAGGTCCGCTGCTGGTGGTGGTAACAGCGTCGGTTATTACAAACAGCCTTTCTTCCATTTGTTTTTTTGCAATGCGTATGGCGGCATAGTCTACATGGTGCCCATCAGGAATAATGCTGCACATAGCGGTAGCGTGGTTGAAAAGGGCCCCTACCAGCCCGGGCTGCCGGTGCTGTAGCCCGCTCATGGCATTGTACAAATGCGTGGCGGTGCTAATGCCTTTGTCAAATGCTTCGGTGGCCTGCTCGTACGTAGCATTGCTGTGCCCGGCGCTGATGATGATGTTTTGGCTTTGGATGTATTGTACTACTTCAGGGCTGCACACTTCGGGCGCGAGGGTAATGATCTTGATAACTTCTTTACCATACTGCAGCAGCTCCGCTACTTCATCTATTGATGGTGCATGAATGTATTGCTGCAGGTGCGCGCCGCGCTTTTCATTATTGATCCAGGGCCCTTCCAGGTGAAGGCCATATACACCTTTGCCGCCGGCACTCCAGTAAGCCCGCACCGCATCTATACACTGCTTAAAAACTTCCGCAGAATTGGTTGCCACTGTAGGCACACACAGCGTAGCGCCACCTGATGAACAATAGTCGGCCAATAATTGCAAAGCTTCTGTTGTAGGATGCACAGCCAGCAGCTTTTCGCCGGCGCCATAAATTTGAATGTCGATAAAAGCAGGCGCTAAAAAACCTCCTGAAAACCTTTTGATGTGGCAATCATTCTCATTGATATCTGCTGCAGGTATGATATCTTTAATTAAATCATCAGCCACAACAAGCGCATGCTGCTGCAGCCATTGGGTACCGGTAAATATTTGGGGAGCGATGTAGGCAGTGGGTTTCATGTAGCGTAAAATTAGTACGGCCTGACTAAACTGAAACGTCTCTTTTTACTTTTGTATATGATAGGAAAGCCTGAAGATTTGTAAGAGCCAAAACGTCTGTTTTTCCTTTTAAAATTTATCACGCATTTTACATCTCATGTCTCACATTTTAAAAACGTCTCATTTTCCTTTTACGTTTCGCACGTAGAAAAATGCTTGCTCTGTTTTTACATTTTAAATCGCCCCAAACGTCTCTTTTTCCTTTTAATTATCTTATTCAAACCTTCCGCTCTTCATCATTACGCCTTGCATGCCGCTGAAAACCGACTTCCACACCAATCCAAAAAAGGCCTGCGATGTAATGCGTGAGCGCTTTACGCCTATCGCTTTTCTTTCCACACCGCTTTCGCCGGGGTTGCTGTCGTAGAGCGTAAACTTGTTCAGTATTTTGGTAAGAAACTTTTTGGTAGAAATAGCGCCGGTTTCATCGTCCTGCTTTTTCAGTATCACAAACAGGTTGCGGTAGCGCATCTGCACATTGCTCACAGCACCATAATCATCGCCCTGCACCGCAAAGTTCAGTTGCTGCATGTTAAACGACTGCAGGTCGGTATTGGCCAGCGGTTTTGATACCGCATTCAACTGCGCGGCAGTTACATTCGCCACATTACCTGTAGCGTCAAAACGGCCGTTTGCCGAGTCCAGGTAAAAATCAAATTTTACCTGTATAGGGCTGCTGTTAAAAATTTTTCCGTCTGCCGTTAGCACACATTTTGGGTTTTGACTTATGGCTGCTGCATTGTTGGTAACATTGGTGGCGCGCAGGTTGAGGTTGGTAAAGTTTATATTGCCTTCTTCACCGCTTTTTTCCGCTTTTTCGGTGTAAGTAACTGCTGCATTGTTTACCACCATCCCTTTTATCATAATGTTGCTGTTAGCCTGCAGCAGGCGCTGGTGCGGAAAATGGCCCACCTTGCTTTGTACCAAAGCAGGATAGGTACGGTCTACATACACACTCAGCTGCGGCTTATCTATATAAAGTGTATCCGCAATCAGCCTATTGCGGTGAAAAAACTTGTCGAGCAGCAGGTTGGTAAAGCGCGCTTTTTCAAACTCAAAAACATACATGCTTTCCTGCTTCTGCACGGCCTTGTAAAAGTCTTCTTTATCTTTTAGTGTTGGCTGTATCTTAAAACCGGTTACTTCAAACGCCTTGGTGCGTGACGAATAGGAAATCAGTTCGGCTTTTAGTTTATAAGTAGAGTCGAACGTGCGAAACTTCAGGTCGTAAAACTGCATGGCAAACTCTTTGGCAAAAGCAATTCGGGACGTATCGGCCGTAGCGGTGCTGTCTATTTTGATGTCTTTAAAAAGGGCTACGCATTTATCAAACTGCAGCTTGCCGGAGCGCGCCGTATCTGCATTTTTATACAACAGCTTGATGCCATCAAGGTTAATGCGGTTGATAGAAATGCTGTTGATAACGGGCTTGATGGCTTTCCACAAGGGCTGCGGGCTGCCCTGCTCGTTCTCGTCGTGCACATGGCGCAACAACACCACATCGGCATCTTTGGAGTATATTTCGTGGATGTCTATTTTTTTACCGAACAGCAGCGGCAGTACGGCCAGCCCGCGTATGCGCCCTTTTACCAGGTTCAGCTGCAGGGTAAGCGCGGGCAATGTTTCCTGCTGCGCCAGTTGCCGGTAGCGGCTGCTGTCAATGTTTATCTGTAGATTTTCCACCTCAACAGAGCCGCCAAAAAAATTGGCGTTGAGTGCTCCCAACTGATACTGGTAAAGGCTGTCAGAACCTTGTATGATAAGCGTATGCAGGCGGTCGCGCAGAATGGGCTCTACCAGCCGGTTGGCAAAAAAACCCAGGAAAAGCACAAATAAAATAAGAAAGGCGGCAATGCCTATCAGCACTTTTCTTGCCCTTCGGCTTTTTACCAGTGGCTTCATGATGTTTTATATGAAAACGGCATGCCAGCAAAACTAAGCCAGCACAAAGCGGTAGCCCACGCCTTTCATGGTTATAATTTCGATGGAAGGATCGCGCTTAAAGTAGCTGCGCAGCTTGGTAATGTACACATCGAGGTTGCGGCTGTTGAAGAAAGAATCAGAACCCCACAAAAGCGTCAGTATTTCCTTTCGTTCTACAATGCCATCGCGGTTGTGGTACAGCAGCTTTAGCAATTCGCTTTCGCGGTAGGAGAGTTTGCGTTCGCCCGCAGGATGCAGCAGCAGCTGCCGGCGCTTATTGAAGCGGTACTGGCCAATGCTTACTTCTTCCTCTTCTTCTTCGGTAGCGCCATTATGATTGGGTTGCTTCAGCACATTTTCTATACGCACCATCAGTTCTTCCATGCTAAAAGGCTTGCGTATATAATCGTTGCCGCCGGTTTTAAAGCCGGTAACCACATCGGCCACGGCGGAGCGGGCTGTTAAAAAAATAATGGGTACCTGCCCATCTAGCTCCCGTATTTCATCGGCAATGGTAAAGCCATCTTTATGCGGCAGCATCACATCCAGCAGGCACACATCGGGGCGCGTGGCGGCAAAGCGCGCCACTGCATTTTCGCCACTATTCTCCAGTATTACCTCGTAGCCTTTGCTCTGCAGCGTTTCGCTTACAATCTTGGCCAGAAAGGTTTCATCTTCTACATAAAAAATCTTGGGTTTGCTCATGCGGTTTGTTTTGGTAGGGATATGATGAACTTGCAGCCGTTGCCTTCTACCGATTCTACTTTTATATTGCCACTGTGTTTGGATACTACCTGCGCCACGTAGCTAAGGCCCAGGCCATAGCCTTTGGCGTTGTGCAGGTTGCCGGTTGGCACCCTGAAGAACTTGTCGAATACCTTATCCTTGTATTCGGCAGGTATGCCTATGCCGCCATCTTTTACCGACAGGTACAGCCGGTTGGGCGTGCCTTTTATCTTTACATCAATGCGCGGAGTGCGCGGGCTATATTTCAGGGCATTGTCCAACAGGTTAAAAATAACGCTTACCAGGTGCAGGCGGTCGCCTTCGAGAGTGGTATCGCCTTCCGTGGCAACATTCACCGCAGCACCCTGTTTTTCAAATTGCAGTCGCATAGATGATGTTACTTCTGCTACCAGCTCCTGCATGTCCAGCGCTTCGTACTTCAGGTCGATTTCTTTCTTTTCAAACATGCTTAGCTTCAGCACCTTGTCTACCAGCAACGACAAACGCTGCAGCTCATTGGCCGAAATATCGAGATACTCTTTGCTTTTTTGCGGGTCCATACCTGCGTTAAAGCTGCGCATGGCTTCGATAGCTACGCTTACCGTAGCAATAGGTGTTTTCAGTTCATGGGTGATGTTGGAGATAAATTCGTTCTTGATATCGGCCAGGCGGCGCTGCCGCTGCAGGTTGCGGTACAGCAGCCAAAAAGAAACAATGGTAAAGCCAATAATGAAAAGCGAAAGTAAAGCTGTGGGCAGCATGCGCTTCAGCAGAAACATGAACGTGTTGCCCAGCTCCATGCGGTAAGTAACCGGGTTGCTAAAACCGATGGTGACTTCGTTGAAATCGCGCTCTTCATCTATTTGCTTGTGTATGCGGGTAACGGTAAAGGGAATATTGATGTTCTGCTGATCAAGCCGGATGCTGTAGGCGGCTATAATTTCTTCTACCGACACGGGCTCCTGCAGCGAATCCACATCATACAAAAACTGCAGCAGGCGGTTGCGCTGCTGCAAAGTGCTGCGGCGCGAGGCCGTATCGGTTACAGGCTTTTCTGTAAATACAATGCGCTCGCCTTTGATGGTGTCTTTCAGTCTTTCGTTGAGCACATTTACCAGGCCTATCATTTTATCGTGCGGACCCATGCGCATGCCCGGCGATGGTTTTTTTCTTTTGCCCGGCCGCGGCTCCTGCACCGATGCAAACAAGAGCGAATCTACACCCAGCTTATCCAGCTTTAGCTTGGAAGCCTGCAGGCGGTGGATGGTTTCGCGAAACATCATGTTGGTACGAATTTCCAGCGTACGCTTTTCCCGCTCGTGGGCCTTGCTCAGCCAGTATATCTGAAACCCCGTGATAACGGCAATGGTAATGGCCATCAGCACAGGCAACCATTTTATTTGTTTTAAGTGGCGCATTATTGCAAATTTACCTTTTCCACTTGCCGCTCATAACGGCTTTAACCATTATTAACATTGTTGTTCTGCTAATTAACATTGATTAAAATAAATTTGAAATCATGCATTTCTTTCCTAAAACAATACTGCTGCCGGCGCTATTTGCTTTGGCAACAACCACCTCGGCACAAACAAGCGGACAGGCATCTATAGCACCCTCCATAAAAGAAGGTAAAGTAGTGTACGAACGTACCACGCAACTGCAAATAAACATGCGCGGCATGGATGAGGCCATGGCCCGACAGCTGCCACGCACCCGCACTGATAGTTACGAGCTGCAGTTTGCACAAGGCAAATCGTTATGGCAATACTTGCCCTCTGCTACCGATGATGGCGGCACGGTAATAACTGGCAATGGCACTGTGCAGGTATTTAGAACGGCCAACCCGGAGGAAGTAACTTTTGCCAACCTGGAAGAAGGCAAGCAACTTACCAAGCGCGAGATGGATGCCAAGAACTACCTGGTGGATGAAGCCATTCAAAAACTATCGTGGAAGCTGACATCCGAAAGCAAAACTATTTTGGGCTATGTGGCACACAAGGCCGTGGCGCAGCAATACACCACCCGCACCAGCGTAAGCATGGAAAATGGCGAAATGAAAACGGTACAGCAGCCCGATACGGTAAGCGTGGTAGCCTGGTTTACACAAAGCATTCCGGTGCCTGCCGGCCCTGTGTTTCAAGGGCAATTGCCTGGACTGATACTGGAGCTGGATATGAATGGCGGCCGCGTGGTGTATAAAGCCGTGGAAATATCGCCCAAAGTAAATGTAGCCAACATTAAAGAACCTAAAGGCGGTAAGCGCATCACCGGCGAGGAATATACCAGGGAGCGCCAGCGCATGCTGGAAGAAATGCGCAAGAACGGGCCGGCTAACAGAACTATTCGCATCGCGAAATAAAAGGGGCAA
>CBDTUH010000138.1:0-8580 GCA_965363375.1 uncultured bacterium | reverse complement strand
TCCACCCATGATATGATATCCAGATAAGCAAACGACCTTGTTTCAAAACGGCTTTTTTCAAGCTGTTTTATTTTTTGCAGAAACTTCTCCAATTCAGGTTGCAGCTTGTGCTTGGGTACCGCAAAGGAATGGCGCAAAAACTTGAAGATCTCTTCTTCCACCACCGTCAGGTTTTCCATTTTGGCCATAAAGCGATAAACGGATTTAATGAGGTAGTCAATAATTTCAAAGTTGCCCAGCTCGTAATGCGCCAACAGGTGTACCAGGCGTGCATAGCACTGCAGGTCGTACCGCAGGTCTACATTGTCGTTAATAATTTTTTGAAGGTAATCGATAGAGGTATTGTAATCACCACTTCCAAAGTAAAGCGTGGCAATTTTATAGTTAAAAACCAGAATACGGTGCCGGTCGAGGTACAGAGCATAATCTGCAAGCTTTGTTTCTATATAGGGCACTAATTGCAGGCCTTCTTTGAAAGTGCCGTGCATAAAATGCTGGTTGATCTTGGCAATGTATAAATACACAAAGGTGTATACCCGAAAGTTGTCGTGCTGCTGCGCTGTTTGCGAATGAGCAAAGGCTTCAAACTGATTTAACGTGCATTCAAAACCCTGGTAGTTGCGCAGGTCAAAATGGGCGTTCAGCAGGTTGTGCATGCCTTTAATGTAATGGCCTGTTTCTACACTTATCATCTGCGGCTGTTGGTAAAACAGGTCAACCCACTTTTGCGTATAGCGGTAATACATCAAAAAATCCTGTCGTATGAATGCATACCAGCAATAGCTTTGATACATATACAATCGTTCGTAAAAGCCGTTTTGACGGTGCGCATTTGGTGGCAGGTGGCTGTAGAAAAATTCCTTTACGCCTGCTTCATCTTTTTCGTTGCGGGCATGGCCGTTCTTTACATACCAGCTGTACAACTGGAGCGCCAGGTTGGAAAGCTGCGTGATGGCAGTGCGGCGCTCGTGCACCTCATTGGCTTCGGCCGAAAGCCGGTCGGCACGGTCCTGCATGCTTCGGGTTATGTGCAGGGTTTCAATCTTTTTTTCCAGCGAAATGGCATGTATCAGAAATGTGTCCTGGCTGTACTTTAGGGCCTGCTCTTTTATTTTATCCAGTATTTTCAGGCTTTGCAGGTAAAGGCCTTTGTTGTATAAGATGCGGGCATAGTCAAGCTGCTCGGTCAGTTGCAGCTCAATGCTTTCGGTGCTTTTCAGCAAGCGCAGGCTGGCCAGCAGCTGCTTGTACAAGTGCGGCTTCAGGTTGTAAAGCTGGTGTTTTTCTATGCCGGGCAGTTTTTTCAGCAGCTTGGCTTCATCGTATTCCGGCAATTTGTCCAGCGCATCAAAAAGCTGGATGATCTTGAGGTCTTCTTTGGCGGAGTTTCGCTTGATATAAAGCTTGAAATTCCTTTTTTCAGACTTTTCCAGGGAATGAACCAGTTGAAATAATGTATCTGCAAACCGGGTGGGCATAATTAATAAAATCTTCTAAAACGCAATACCATGGCGGGTTTTAACAAAACTGAAACGCTTTTGACATAACTATATTGCTTCAACTTTATTTAGTGCCGTCTTGCAGGGCGTACTAATTTTGTTGTAACAACAACGGGCAAAACATACAGCAGGCAATCGTTAGTGTGGCAAATCGTTAAACGCTCGTTCAAATATAAGCTGTGTAATCAGCACAAAAATCGACTATCGAAAAATTTCATATGGCAAGCAATCGTTAGACGCCCCCTGTTTCTACAAGGGGCTTTCTTTTTGCAATGTAACGAAGAATTTGCCGAATATAAAAATCACAACACTGCTTTTTCTTTCCCGCTTTTTATGTATAGTTCAATAAAAAGCCACTAAACTTGTTAGTGGCCCTTCGGTGCCTCTTTGGACACCACAGATATTTGGATGGAGCAACCCGGTTAGGCGATACCAACCGAAGGTTTCCATGAATATGCTGTAGACTGCATGAATACCTCCTTTTTTTTGGTGAGCAATAAAGATAATACAAAAAAGCGTTTTACAATCATTGGAAATCCGCTAAAAAAAGCAACTTTATCTTTTTAGTTTTATATTAAGAATATGAGCCTTAACATCATAAAAAAGATTGATCGCCGTCAATGAAAACAACATCTGTTAAGGACTAAACAAAACACATGAACGAACAGCAATTTATACTTACTGTAAACCAAAAGGCAACCCTTACCGGCATTAACCCGCTGCTGCTGCTTTCGGGCATCGAAGGTTTGTACACTTTTAAAGATGTACCTATCAGTACCATTAACTTTGAGTTTTTAGACAGCCTGATACTCACCATTTTTGCCCTGCGCGTGGGCGATCAGTTTCATACACTGGCGCAGCAAAACCTGATGAGCGATAACGATGCTTTACGCAATGCGGCAGCTACGGAACTGGCTATTTTAAGCGAACGCGAAATTGCTGAATCGCAAAACGCCTACCTGCAATCATTCGCCCAGATTTTAAGCGGAAAAACCGTTATCCGATTTTATCATATAAAAGCGCTGGAAGTGGCGGCACTGGAAATTAAAAAAGCGCAACTGCAGTTTGGCAACAGCAGCATTGGCACCATTGTGTTTGATGTTTGCCAAAGCGAAAAAGGCGGCAGTATGAACCTGGGCGCTGTTTTTGGTTCTTGAAAACGTCTCTATTTTCTTTTAAATATCAAAACGGAAATAGAGACGTTTTGTAAAAAAATCTCCTCTTAAAAAAGAGGAGATGAATAAGGCGCGTGTTGTTTAATTTTTTGTTTTCGGACGGACGCCTTTCTGGTTTTTCTTAGGATTGGAAAGGATTTTAATAATCTATATGTAACACGAGAAAAAGTTGAAGTTGACTGATATTGGATTTGTTTTGGTTTTCAGGATTTGGAATGTTTAAAGTCGGTTAGCTTTACGATTTTTTTGGTTTTTCGGATATCAGTTTCGGTTTTCAAGGTATTGGATCGATTGATTAGATATCAATCAACTTCTGGTACAAACTTAATCTCTTCCATAATCAGTTTCAATGGCAGTTCCACCCGATTTTTCGGGGCAGCAATATTACGCTCAAAATCGTAGGAAAGCGGTTCCTGGAAATCGTAACTATACGATTATAAGATGATGCCTGTCATTTTTCCTGGTGAGGCAATTAACCTAAACGTCTCTATTCCCTTTTACTTTAACCGACTGATTAACAATCAGATGGATATAGCCAGCAGGTGGAGTTTATTGATTTAAAGATGGGCTGTTTCAAGGCTCAAAACGGGATTTGGGCTAAGAATGAGAAAGTTTTAGCTAAAATTATTTTTATACTTCAAATACCTACGGAACTTTGTACCATCTTAAAGCGCTATAAAGGCTTTGCATATGAAAGAAGATTATTTAGGGCAAATGACCGAATTGGAGCAGGCAGATGTGATTATGGAGCAAGGTGTGTTTATAGGAAAGCGCACCGATGGTTTTTACAACATCCTGCTCTTTCAGGTAGATGCATTTTATGCCGAGATTTTCTACCACTCCCACTTCAACGTAATTATCAAAATAAAAACATTCCGCGATACTGAAGCGCTGGAGCCTTACCTGCAGCAAATCGAGATTTCAGGTTTATTTTAAAACAAAGATACTAAAACGTCTCGCTTTCCTTTCAATTTAAAAATAAGTAAAAGGAAGGCGAGACGTTTTCTTTTACTCTACTAATCTAAAAGGAAAATCAGACGTTATTACAAACCTTCCAGCGCCTGCAGCACATCGGCCAAAATATCATCACAGTGCTCCAGCCCAACCGACAGGCGTATCAGCCCCGGCGTAATGTTAATGGTCGCTCTTTCCCCTTCGGTAAGTTTGGCGTGTGTAGTGCTGGCCGGGTGCGATGCAATGCTGCGTGTGTCGCCCAAGTTGGCAGTCAGCGTAAAAATTTTGAGTTTGTTTAAAAAAGAACGTCCGTTTTCAATGCCGCCTTTCAATTCAAAGCAAACAATGCCGCCGCCATCGCGCATTTGCTGCTGTGCAATAGCATGCTGTGGGTGCGATGGCAGGAAAGGATATTTAAGCCACGAAATAGCGGAGTGGTCTTCCAGTTTTTGCGCCAGGTAAAGTGCATTGGCGGCATGACGCTCCATCCGCACATCCAGCGTTTCGATGCTTTTGCTGAGCACCCAGGCGTTAAATGGCGAAAGTGCAGGCCCTGTGCTGCGGCAAAAGAGGTATATATCGTGTATCAGCTCTTTTTTACCCAACACTACACCGCCCATCACACGGCCCTGGCCATCTATCCATTTGGTGGCAGAATGTACCACTAGGTGCGCACCAAAGCGGGCAGGCTGCTGACATACAGGCGTAGCAAAGCAGTTGTCAACGCAAAGTAGCAAGTTGTGCTTTTTTGCCAGTGCGCCGGCTTTTTGCAGGTCAATAATCTCGAGCCCGGGATTAGTAGGCGTTTCCAAAAAGATAATCTTCGTTTGCGGCATTATTGCTGCTTCCCAATTATCTATATCGGTTGCTTTTACGTAGGTGTGCGTAATGCCGAACTTGGGCAGGTATTTGGTGATAACGGTGTGTGTGCTTCCAAAAACCGCGTTGCAGGAAAGCAGGTGGTCGCCTTGCTTCATCAAGGTCATAAAGCAGGCAAAAATGGCGCTCATGCCTGATGCAGTAGCAAAGCCAGACTCTGTACCTTCCAGCGCGCACATCCTGTCTATAAACTCCTGCACACTGGGGTTGCTAAAGCGGCTGTAAATGTTGTCGTCTGTTTCATCGGCAAAGGCGGCGCGCATTTCTTCTGCATTATCAAAACAAAAGCTGCTGGTTAAAAACAAGGGCGATGAATTTTCCATTTCGCTAGTTCGGGGCACCTGCGTGCGAATGGCTTTTGTTATTTTGTTGAGTTCCTGCATTCTATTTTTTATACTTCTTATTTTCTTTTTCCGGTTTCCGGTTAAATTTTTTTTTTCATTTTATCAATGAAAAATAACTTCTGCAATAGCAAACTTTGTTAAAAGGAAAAACAGACGTTTTAAATGGTTTCCCCATTAACCGTAACCGTCCAACTGATGGCAGCACCGGCACGGCGAAGCGTTTCTGCAACGGAGCAATATTTTTCCATAGACAAGGCGCAGGCTCTATCCGCTTTTCCTTTATCGATAGCTCCTTTTAAATGAAACTGCACTTCAATGGTTTTCCATAAAGAAGGTTCTTTATCTACCTCCCGCTCGCCGCTTACCTTCATGGTAAAGGTTTCTATATCCTGGCGCTGTTTTTTTAGTATTGCCACAATATCAATGCCGCTACAGCCACCCAGCGCCATCAGCAGCGATTGCATGGGCCGCACACCGGCACCAAGGCCGCCATTCTCTAGGCTGCTATCGGTTTGAAGGCTATGTCCATGGGCATCTTTGGCCATAAAGCCATAATCTCCCGCTACCCTTTCCAGTTCTACCGTTATCATTTCAAATATTTTTGTAAAAATAAACCATGCGCTTCTTTACTTTACGATTTCAAACAGGCCGATGAAGTATTTTGAACATACCAAACCTTTCACACTGGAATGCGGTGGCGCATTAAACCGGTTAACCATTGCGTATCAAACCTACGGAAAATTAAATGCAGCCAAAAGCAATGTCGTATGGGTTTGTCATGCACTTACAGCCAATGCGCTGGCAGAAGAATGGTGGCCGGGCCTTATTGGTGCCAACTGTGCCATCAACCCCGATGAATACTTTATTGTATGTGCCAATATTATCGGCTCCTGCTACGGCACCACCGGCCCGCTCAGTACAAACACCGAAACCGGCAAACCTTATTACCACGATTTTCCTTTCATCACCATACGCGATATGGTGCAAGCGCACCAGCTACTTTGCCGGCATTTGCAAATAGAAAATATTTATCTACTGATTGGCGGCAGCATGGGCGGATACCAGGCGCTGGAATGGTGCTGCATGGAGCCAAAACGTATCAAAAACCTTTTCCTTATTGCTACCTCCACACGTGAAAGTGCCTGGGGCATCGCCATACATACCGCACAGCGCCTTGCTATAGAAAGTGACAGCAGCTGGAGCGAGGATAAAGAAACCGCAGGGCAAAAAGGATTGAAAACCGCACGCGCCATTGGCATGGTAACGTACCGCAGCTTTGAAACGTACGCCACTACGCAAACAGAATCAGACCACGACATCGTCGACTCTTTCCGCGCCAGCTCCTACATACATTACCAAGGGCAAAAGCTGGTAAACCGGTTCAATGCCTTTAGCTACTGGACGCTTACCAAAGCCATGGACTCACATAATATTGCACGTAACCGCGCAGAAACCGTGGAAATCGTATTGCAGCAGCTGCCGCAAAAAACATTAATCATCGGCATCAGCAGCGATATTTTATGCCCGGCTACAGAAATGAAAAAAATGGCTGAATGTATGCCGGCTGCTACATATGTAGAAATATATTCCTTGTACGGTCACGATGGCTTTTTAATTGAAACCAAAAAAATTGAATCCGCTATTCTTCCCTGGTTAAAAGGAAATCAAGACGTTTTGCCACGCTGATAATTAAAAGGAAAAGGAGACGTTTGAATAAAAAAAAGAGACTGTTATTTACAGTCTCTTTTTTTATTTTAGTAACCGGGATTTTGCTGGTTCCTGATGTTTTCATTTACATCCAGCTCATGCTGCGGAATGGGAAAGATTCTTCTTGAATTATCAGTTTCAATTGGTGTTACCACCAGTGGGTTTTGCGATTTGGTATGATTGGTTATGGGCAGGTTCAGCCGCATCAGGTCCCAGTAGCGGTAGCCTTCAAAAGCAAACTCTTTTCTTCTTTCATTAATGATGTCCGCCAGCAGCTGCGTGCCTGATGAAGTGTAGCCGCCAAATCCTTCAATGCGGTTAGTAGCTACTTCATTCAGCCACTGTCGGGCACTACCTTCATCTCCCAGGCGTGCATAAGCTTCTGCCAGTATAAGGAGTACATCTGCATAGCGCAATACCTTGGTATCGTCTTTATCTGCCGGGTTTGATGTGTTGGGATATTTATTAACCAGATAAACAGTTCTGCCACCTGAGTTGCTTTCCATTATCACATCTTTCCGAACATCATTATTGCTGTAGGTATTGTACAGTTCATCGGTGACCCACACATCGCCATAACCTTCCAGCGAATAAAAATTGGAAAGTGAATTAGAACTAAGGTTGGCCGCCGCATCGCTTGACACTTCAAAAATGGTTTCTACGCGGTTGCTGGTTGATGACGGGTTGGCCCAGTAACTTACATAGTCCGCAGCTGGTACCAGGCTGAATCCACTGTTGTTGATTACATCCAGCGCTGCATCGCGGGCATTGGCCCAGTCGCCCATATGCTGGTATACCCTTGCCAGCAGTGCCTTGGCAGCATACTTTGTAAGGTAGGCTGACGTCATGGTGCGCATGGTGTTGGTGCTGGATATTGTAATATTCTGGCCCTGGTTCAGCGTCATTAAAGTATAAGCTTCGTTCATGTCGCTGATAATTTGCTCGTACACTTCTTTTGTCGTATTGCGAGGTGGCCTATTGTTTTGATTATAGGTTGTAACAATAGGTACGCCCAAGCCATCGGCATCTACCGTATAAGGCTTAGCATAGTTTCGCACCAGCTCAAAGTGCATCAGTGCCCGCACGGCATAAGCCTCTCCTTTTAGCTGGTTAACAAGTGAACTGCTGGGCAGGTCGGCACTGATAACAGAATTGGCTCTTTTGATAACATCATAGGCCGCATCCCAAACATCAGCAGCTTCCGCATTGGCCACGGTCTGGTTAAAATCCCTGAAAATTAAGTAGCGGCCGGAGTTGTTGGTTTTTAAATACAAATTATCAGCCGCCAGGTCTCCTTTTATTGGCAGCGTTCTGCCATAAAGGTCCACGTTTCTGAGGCCTGCATACATACCATTTGTAATGGTATTCAAGTCGGCATCCGATTTAATGGAACCGTTGGCTGGCAAGGCATCCGTGGGCTTCAGGTCAAAGAAATCTTTTTTACAACCAAACAACAAGGGCATTACAGCCAGTAAACAAATCCTTATTATATTTTTAAATTTCATTGCTATACATTTTTTAAAGGTTAAAAGCCAACGTTCAAACCAACTGTCATGGATTTGGGATAAAACGGATTAAAATTCGATCCACCATTAATGCCCTGCTCCGGATCTATGGTCAGGCTATCATCGTAGGTTTTAAGCCACAAGTTGGTTCCTCTTACATACAACCGCAGGCTGTTCAATCCAAACCTCGAGATCAGCCGGTTATTAGCGTTATAGCCAATTGTGAGGTTGCGCAGTTTTATAAAATCTCCTTTGTATAAAAAGCGGGTGGAGAACTGAGAGGAGTTGTTGGATGAGCCGAAAACATATTTGGGCACATTGGTTATATCGCCGGGCTTTTGCCACCTTTGCAGGTTAACGGCATATTTATTAGCTGTAGGGTCAAATCCGTCAATTACATATTGTATCCACTGGTCTCTTACAAGGTTGCCGTAGTTGTACACAAATTCGGACTGCACATCAAAACCTTTATAATTGAGTCCGGTACCAAAGCCACCAAAATATTTAGGCTGCGATG
>CBDTUH010000137.1:0-8613 GCA_965363375.1 uncultured bacterium | reverse complement strand
GGGATTCGCAAGCGGTAGAAAAGTATCTTCAGGAGATCTCCAAGATCCCTATGATCACGCCTGAGGAAGAAACTACACTTGCGCAGCGCATCAAAATGTATCAGCAGGATCCGCTGGGCTCGCAAAGAGCTTTGGACAAGCTGGTGCAGGCCAACCTGCGTTTCGTGGTATCGGTAGCCAAACAGTATCAGCACCAGGGTTTGTCGTTGAGCGATCTGATAAATGAGGGAAACCTGGGTCTTATCAAAGCCGCACAGCGTTTTGATGAAACAAAAGGTTTTAAGTTCATCTCTTACGCCGTGTGGTGGATCCGTCAGTCTATTTTACAGGCTTTAGCTGAACAAGGCCGCCTGGTACGCCTGCCCCAAAACAAAATCGGTACTTACAATAAAGCAAACAAAGCCTATATGGCTTTTGAGCAGGAGCATGAGCGTGAGCCAAGCACCGAAGAGCTGGCCGATATACTGGAGATGAGCGAAACCGAGATCAACAATATTTTCCAAAGCAATACCCGTCACACTTCTTTAGATGCACCTGTGCACGAAGCGGAAGACGTAGCAATGGGCGACCTGCTGGAAGGTGGCGACGATACGGATGATGATGTAATGAAAGATTCTTTACGCAACGAAATCCGCCGCGTATTGAAATCTTTAAGCCCGCGCGAAGCTGAGATTGTTAATGCCTATTTTGGTTTGGATGGCGAAAATGGAACAACCATTGAGCAGATTGGCCAAAAATACGACCTCACCAAAGAGCGCATACGCCAGATAAAAGAAAGAGCCATCAAGCGTTTGCAGAAAGCACGCTACAGCAATGCATTGAAAGCTTATTTAGGCTAAAATAAATTGACTAAATTTTAATAAACAGCTCTGATCTTTTTTAAGGTCAGGGCTGTTTTTATAATAGGCATAAAAGGGAAACGAGACGTTTTGAGAATAGTTGATCAGTTGAGAAGTTGATTGGTCGGTAAAAGGAAAAACAGACGTTTCTTAATTGGTTTTTAAAACATTGACAATTGACCATTCACCATTGACAAAAGGATAAACAGACGTTTTGCTGATGTGTCTACCATAAACCCTGAACGATGAACCATGAACTTTAAAAGGAAAATAAGACGTTTTTGGGCAGGAGTAATAATGCTGCTGGCGCTGCCATTTGCGGCCTGCGAAAAAGCGGTGGATTTTGACCTGGAAGAAGCGCCGCCCAAGCTGGTGGTAGAAGGCACTATCGAAAGCGGCGAGGCCCCGCGCGTGGTGCTTACACGGTCGCTCAACTATTTTGGCGCCATAAACCCGCAATTGTTGTTGAATAGTTTTGTGCGCAATGCAGAAGTTTATGTTTCTAACGGAACGCTCACGCATCAATTAAAAGAATATAATGTGCCCCTGGGAGCAGGGTTTTCAGTTTATTATTATTCCATTGATTCGGCCAATCTTTCCACTGCATTTACCGGCGAAGAAGGAAAAGGGTATTCGCTTAAAATTGTAAGCGAAGGAGATGAGTACAACGCTGAAACTACCATACCTGTATTTACCCGGCAAATTGATTCTGTATGGTGGAAAAGCCCGCCACCCAATGTAGATTCTGGCAATGCCATTGTAATGGTAAAGGCTACTGACAAGCCGGGTTATGGCGATTATGTGCGTTACTTTACCAAAAGGAATTCAGGAGGTTTTTTGCCAGGCCTCAACTCCGTTTTCGACGATTTGTTTATTGACGGCACTACCTACGAACTACAGGTAGAACCCGGCTGGAACCGCAGTTTCGACAGGGAAGAAGACGATGCTTTTTTTAAACGCGGCGATACCGTTACACTAAAGTTAAGCGCCATAGATAAAGCCACCTACGACTTCTGGCGCACCATGGAATACAGCTATTCATCGGTGGGAAACCCATTTTCTACACCTGTAAAAATTGCGGGCAACATCAGCAACGGCGCGCTGGGCTACTTTGGCGGCTACGCATCGCGGTACCGCACTATCCACATTCCAAGATAACTTTTGCAGCAGACTTTGGTCACGCGGTAGAAGCCTATTTTACCTGTATTTTTGCACCCATTATTAAGATTAAAAAGCAGTATGGAAAATAAGGAAACAGAAATCGTTAATTGCTTAATTATAGGTTCCGGACCAGCGGGGTATACGGCCGCTGTATATGCAGCACGTGCCAATATGAAACCGGTTTTATACCAGGGCATTCAACCTGGCGGTCAGTTGACCATTACTACCGAAGTAGAAAATTATCCCGGCTTTCCTGACGGTGTGCAGGGCCCGGAGTTGATGATACATTTTGAAAAGCAGGCGCAGCGCATGGGTGCCGACCTGCGTTATGGTTTGGCTACAAAAGTGGACCTTTCCAGCCAACCTTATACCGTTACCATTGATGAAGAAAAGGAGATAAAAGCCAACGCCATCATTATTGCCACCGGTGCATCGGCCAAGTGGCTGGGGCTGGAAAGCGAGCAGCGCCTGAACGGTTATGGCGTTAGCGCCTGCGCCGTTTGTGATGGCTTCTTTTTTAAAGGAAAGGAAGTAGCAATTGTAGGTGCCGGCGATACCGCTGCCGAAGAAGCATTATACCTCTCCAAATTGTGCAGCACGGTGCATATGTTCATTCGCCGCGACGAAATGCGCGCCTCCAAAATTATGCAGGAACGTGTAATGAATACGGCCAATATTAAAATGTACTGGAACACCGAAACAGAGGAAGTAATTGGCGAAAAAACCGTGGAAGCGGTACGGGTAAAAAACAACCAAACCGGTGAAGAAACGACCATTCCTGTAAAAGGCTTTTTTGTTGCTATAGGTCACCATCCCAACTCTGATATTTTTAAAGAATGGCTGGATTTGGATGAAGCAGGCTATATCAAAACCATCCCCGGTACAGCCAAAACCAATGTGGAAGGCGTGTTTGCTGCCGGCGATGTGCAGGATAAAATTTACCGTCAGGCCGTAACGGCTGCAGGCAGCGGCTGCATGGCCGCACTGGATGCTGAAAGGTATTTGAGCGAAAAAGGACTTCATTGATTTTAGTGGATGAACCAAAGCATGACCATAGAGCTTTCCGATTTGCATTTTTTTGCACCACATGGCGTGCATGCCGAAGAAGCGCTTACCGGAAACGAATTTAAAGTCAGCATCAGGGTAACCTTTACACCAAAGGTTGCCCTGATTGCTTCTATTGACGAAACCATCAGCTATGCCGATGTTTTTGCCATTGCCAAAGCCACTTTTTCCGAAAAAGAAAAGCTGCTGGAAACCTGCGCCATGAAAATGAGCGAAAGGATTTATGCACGTTTTCCGCAAATAACTTACATCCATATTTCTATTCAAAAACTATCAGCGCCGCTGCTCAACTTTACGGGTAAGGCCGGCATCACCTACACAAAGGAATTTTCATAATAGCCAAAAGGAAAAAGAGACGTTTGGGATATTGATTGTAATAGGCAATTGTCAATGTGGAAAAGGCCATTTATCAATATTCAGCTTTAAAAGGAAAAACAGACGTTTTGAGCGAGTCAACCTTCTAACCAATTAAACGGGTTTATTATTTTCTGAACTGAAAACTGAAAAACTCCGAAAAAATTTATTGCAAAATACTTCACCTGCAAAAACGTCTCTTTTTCCTTTCACAATTTTGCAACCGATGTGCCGGGTATGTTTCCCATTACTAATTATTAATTCATCCCCAAAAAAACGTCTCTTTTTCCTTTTAAATATTGCACCATATTTGCTGAAGTAGTGCCGTATAATTGCCTTAATTTTAAAAGGTGCAATGATGCTAAAGCTTTACTTTGCAATTAATTCATACAACCATTGAAACAACTTTTTAATATTACCCCGGCAGAAGGACATGTAGCCGACCTGCTCATTTGCGAACTGTCGCACTACCATGTTTGCCTGGCCGGCGCTGATGCGGGCGGCAGCATTAGCTGGCTGCAGTATTACGAAAAAGCAACGCCTGTAACATTGTCCGATATAGACAGCCTGCTGCAACACAAAGAAACGAATCCCGAACGTTTCCCATCACTTTTGATAGGCAGTGCTTTTCCCGATGCCACATTGGTGCCGCGCGAGCTGGCAAATGAAAAAAGGCTGGATGCTTTTTTGCAAACCGAAGGTAGTAACGATGTATTTGTAGATGATGTGGCCGAACAGAAATTGAAGGTTGTTTATACCATTCCTACTACGTTTTACAATTTGCTGAATAACGAAAGCCGCACGCGCACTATGCATGTACATACGGCTGCTATTAAAATGCAAAATGAAATGTCGGAGAATCATATAGCACTGCATTTTACCAGCAAAGAATTTAGGGTGCTGGCCGTTAAAAATAACAAAGTGCAGCTGGCTCAGATTTATCCTTTTACCGCGCCGCTGGATGTGGTGTATTACCTACTCATGATAAGTGCACAGTACCATTTGCCGCAGTCCGAAACGGTGGTGGAATTATCCGGCCTGATAGATGAAGCATCAGCCTTGTATAAAGAGTTGAGCCAATACTATACACATGTACAGCTGGCATCACCTGCTCATACTGCTTGGCCCGGAAACGAATACCATCCTTACTACTTTTCATCCATATTTAACTTAGCAGCATGCGCATCATCAGTGGTGAGTTAGGTGGCCGAAAAATCAATCCGCCAACCAATATGCCGTACACGCGGCCAACAACCGATATTGCCAAAGAAGGCCTTTTTAATATTCTGCAGAACAACCTCGATTTTGAAGAACTGAAAACGCTGGACCTGTTTGGCGGCACCGGCAGCATTAGCTACGAGCTGGCATCGCGAGGTGTACCCGACCTTACCATTGTGGAAAAGGACAACCAGATGTTTTCGTTCATTAAAAAAACATCAGAATCGCTCGGCCTGCAAAATTTTAAAGTAGTAAAAAGCGATGTGTTCAAATTCATGGAAACCTGCGGTCAGCAGTACAATTTTATTTTTGCAGGTCCGCCCTATGCCTTGCAGAATATCGACGACCTGCCGCGGCTGGTTCACGAAAAAAAACTTTTGAAACCGGGTGGCCTTTTTGTACTGGAGCATACGCCGCGCAATGAATACAAAACCTTTCCTCAATTTAAAATGGCGCGCAACTACGGCACCACCATTTTTTCCTTTTTTGAAAATAAAGAAGCAGATAACAAATAAATAATGCTAAAAAGCGAACTGCGAAAGCTTTACAGAAATAAAAGAGGGGCACTAACCCCTCAGCAACGCCTGAAGCTGGATGACCTGTTGCTGATACAATTTCAAAAGCTATCGCTGCCGACTTTAGAGTATGTGCTTAGCTTTTATCCAATTGAGGAAAAGCACGAACTTAATACGTTTATCATCACCGATTACCTGCAGTTTACCAATCCAGGATTACAAGTGGCTTATCCAAGAACAGACTTTGCAGACAACAGCATGCAGGCGGTGGTGCCGCCGGATGAAGAAAGCTTTGCGCCCAATGCCTGGAACATTCCTGAGCCGATAGGCGGTGAAGTGGTAGAACCTCATTGGATGGATGCCGTGCTGGTGCCGATGCTGGCTTTTGATGAAGCAGGCCACAGGGTGGGATATGGTAAAGGGTTTTACGACCGTTTTTTAGCAAGCTGCAGTAAACATTGCATCACCATCGGGCTTTGTTATTTTGACCCGGTACCAACTATTCTGGATGCCGGCAATTATGATGTAACTTTAAACTATTGTATAACACCGCATCAGGTTTATGTTTTCTAACTGGTTTCTCAAATCGTTCCGGATTTTATTGCTTCCCTTTGCACTGCTTTATGGCAGTATTGTATGGCTGCGCAACTGGCTATACGATAAAAAAATATTGCGTTCGGCCACTTTTGGTCTTCCCTTGATATGTGTAGGAAATTTATCTGTTGGCGGCACCGGCAAATCGCCCATGGTGGAGTACTTGGTGCAGCAATTAAAAGACCACGCCAAAACTGCCATACTAAGCCGTGGCTACAAAAGAAAAACAAAAGGTTATGCACTGGCCAGCGAAAACACAACAGCTATTGACATAGGCGATGAGCCCATGCAGTTTTACCGCAAGTTTCCAGATGTGCCGGTTGCTGTAGGCGAGGAGCGTATAGAAGCCATTCCACAACTACTGCACGACAAGCCGGATACCGAGCTGGTAATATTGGATGATGCTTTTCAGCACCGCGCCATTAATGCAGGATTGAACATTCTACTCACCGACTGCAACAACCTGTTTACCCGCGACTTTTTTTTACCCACCGGCGACCTGCGCGATATGCGCAGCAGTTATAAACGGGCGCAGATTATTGTAGTGACCAAGTGCCCGGCCAATTTGAGTGAACAGGATAAAGCCGCTATTATAACGGAAATAGAGCCTGTAAAAGGGCAACAGGTTTTTTTTACCACCATTGCCTACGGGCAGCCCTATCACATTACAAAAGGACATTCGGTGGACCTGGATGAAAATACCGATGTTTTGCTAATAACAGGCATTGCCAACCCAAAACCTCTTAAATCCTTTTTAGAGGACCGTATTGGCACTTATACCATGCTGCACTATGGCGACCACCATATTTTTACCCTCGACGATTGGAAAGATATTCAAAAGAAATACGAGGTCATGGAGGCTGGCAAGAAAATTATAGTAACTACCGAGAAGGACGCTATGCGCCTGATGAAATACGAAGCCGAACTGCACGCTTTGCCTTTTTACGTGATACCGATAGAGCACCGTTTCTTATTTGAAGAAGGCGCAAAATTTGATGCAGCGGTAATGCAGTTTCTCAGTCAATTTAAACAAAAGATGATAGCCTAATATGGGACGAAAAAACGAAAAGAAAAGCAGTAAGAAAAGACAGCCCTCATCGAATACGCATAAAGGAAGGCTGGAAATAACACGCTCCGGGATGGGTTTTGTAGTGGTTGAAGGCCTGGACACGGACGTGTTGGTGCGCCCCAACGATTTTAATACCGCCATGCATGGCGATACGGTAATTGTGAAAGTAGGCATGCAGCGAGAAGGTAAACGCTTGCAGGGTGTGATAACAGAAGTATTAGAGCGCAAGCAAATGGAGTTTGTAGGCAAGCTGCAAATGAACAAAGGCTTCGCCTTTTTTGTGTCAGACAAGGACAAGCGCATACCTGACATTTATATACCGCAGCAATCGTTTAACAACGCGCAGGATGATGACCGTGTGGTAGTACGCATTACCGAGTGGGATAACAGCGAAGGCAAACGGCCTGTAGGCGAGGTGGTAACCGTGCTGGATGCTGAAGATGTAAATGATGTGGCCATGAAAGAAATTTTGCTGGAGAACGGCTTCCCGCTTGAGTTTCCGGATGATGCCATGGAGGAAACAGCCCGCATACCGGAAAATATTACCGAAAAGGAAATTAAAAATAGAAAAGACTACAGGAACGTTTTGACCTTTACTATTGACCCTGTTGATGCTAAAGATTTTGACGATGCACTATCCATTCGCGTTTTAAAAAATGGTAATTATGAAATTGGTGTTCATATTGCAGATGTGAGCCACTATTTAGAAGAAGGAACGGCGCTGGACGAAGCCGCTTACATAAAAGCCACTTCTGTTTACCTGCCCGACAGGGTAAACCCTATGCTGCCCGAGCATATTTCCAACGTGCTTTGCTCGCTTCGGCCTAATGAAGACAAGCTCACTTTTTCGGCTGTTTTCCAGATGACGCCTAAAGGAACCGTGAAAGATTACTGGCTGGGCCGCACCGTTATCCACTCCGACCACCGCTTTACATACGAAGATGCGCAGGAAATTATTGAAAAGCAGGAAGGCAAGTTTGCCGATGAAATTTTACTGCTGAACAACATTGCACAGCGACTGCGCAAAAAGCGTTTTGAAAACGGCGCTATCAACTTTTCGTCGCAGGAAGTAAGGTTTAAGCTGGATGAAAAAGGCACGCCAATTGGCATTGTGGTAAAAGAAAGTAAGGAAGCACACCAGCTGATTGAAGAATTTATGCTGCTGGCCAACCGCTATGTGGCCACCTATGTTTTTGAAAGAAAAATAGACAAAAAGCCTATCCCGTTTGCTTACCGCGTACACGATCTGCCGTCGGAAGAAAAGCTGTTGCCCTTTATGGCGTTTGCACGCAAGTTTGGCCACAAGTTCGATACGAGCTCCCCGGAAGCCATAGCTGCTTCTTTTAACCAGATGCTGCAGGATGCGCATGGGAAGCCCGAGCAGCACGTGCTGGAGCAATTGGGCATACGTACCATGGCTAAGGCAGCTTATACGGTTGAAAATATTGGCCATTATGGTTTAGGTTTCGAAAATTATTGCCACTTTACCTCGCCCATACGCCGCTACCCCGATATACTAGTGCACCGCGTGCTGGACCAGGTGCTAAACGATAATGTGAAGCCTGATAAGAAAATGGAGCAGAAGTGCAAGCATTGCAGCGAGCGCGAGCGTGCAGCCATGGAGGCGGAAAGAGCTGCCAACAAATACAAGCAGGTGGAATTTATGCGTAACTACATGGGTGAGGAGTTTGAGGGTATTATCAGCGGCGTGGCTGCATTTGGCTTTTGGGTAGAAACGGTAGAGCACAAATGCGAAGGCATGGTGAGTATTACCTCGCTGGCCGAGTATGATGAATTT
>CBDTUH010000136.1:0-8653 GCA_965363375.1 uncultured bacterium | reverse complement strand
CATGGCAAAACGCTTGCTGTCCGGCGACCAGTAAATAAAGGCAGGCTTACGCTTGTTCTTGTTTTTTTCGCGGTCCACATTGGTTTCGCCAAACGAATCGCCGTAGGCAAAATGCTCCACGCCATCGGAGGTAAGTTTATTTTCCTTGATGGTGCTGTCGTCTTCGTTGATGAGCGCCTTCTCGTAGTTGGCGCGGTCCATCCAGTATAGGTTGTAGTTGCGGGCAAAAACAATGGTTTGGCCGTCGGGCGATACCGAAGCCCAGCGTGGATTGCGCTTTGGCTTTTTCAGCTCGGTCAGCTGCACCAGTTCGCCGGTGTTGATGTTGTATTCAAAATAATACACTTTCTTTTCGGTGCGGGGGGCGGCGCCTTTTTTGGCAGCCGTATCTTTTTTTACCACATCTTCGGTGCTTTTTACCTCAAATTGAATCCAGTTCTCGTCTTTTACAAAACGCATAGAATCCATTTTCAGGTTTTGGCCGTCCATGGGGTCTTTTACAATTTTGGTAAGCATAGAAGCCATGCGGTCACGGTCAAACAATTGCTTTTTTTCGCCTTTGGCGGGGTCTACAATGTACCAGTTCTTGCCTTGCGGGGTTTCGTACACATACCAGAAGCGGTCGCTTTTTTTCAGCCAGTGTGGGTCTACCGAGGTGCTGAAGATCATCTTGTCCAGCTTTTTGGGGGCAAAGCGGGCGGCCAGGTTGTAATTGGCCTTTTGCACCGGCTCCTGCGCACCCAGCTGTAATACGGAAATAAAGATTCCTACTACCAGGAAAAATTTTCTCATGCTGCGTATAAAATTTTAGTTGGGAATATAAACATTTATAAAATAAAAAAACCGATAAATTGATAAACGGAATATATCAGGGTTGAACAGAAAACGGGCTTAAATAGCTTTTCATTTCGAAAGCGTATTGCTGGGCTATGGCGGCAGCTTCGGCCGCAAAATCTTCGCCTTCGGATGCATAAATAATAGCGCGGCTGGCATTTACCAGCAGGCCGCCGTCTTTTATCAAAGCCTTTTCCGAAATGTCTGCCAAACTGCCGCCTTGTGCACCCACACCCGGCACCAGGTAAAAATGAGCTGGCGTTAGTTTTCGGATGGCCGTGAACGATTCGGACTGCGTGGCACCAATCACAAACATTAAATTTTCTTCGTTGCCCCATCGGCTGGCAGTTTTCAGCACTTTTTCGTACAGGTATTCATCGTCCAGCTTTTGCAGCTCAAAGTCCTGTGCACCTTTATTTGATGTTAAGCCAAGTAAAATGGTCCATTTACCCCCATACTCCAAAAAAGGGAGCACGCTGTCCGCACCCATATAAGGCGCAACGGTAACGGCATCAAAGTTCATCGTTTCAAAAAAAGCTTTGGCGTACTGGTGCGAGGTATTGCCAATATCGCCGCGTTTGGCATCGGCAATTTTAAAATGCGTATCAGGAATGTAAGCCACCGTACGCTCCATAGCCTCCCAGCCCTTTACACCCAAAGCTTCGTAAAATGCAGTATTGATTTTATAGCTTACACAATGGTCTTTCGTAGCATCAATGATCTGTCGGTTAAATTCAAAAAGGGCATCAGGGTGGCTTTGCAGGTGCGCCGGAATTTTAGACACATCGGTATCCAGGCCCACGCACAAATAGGTTTGCTTGCTGAAAATCTGGTTGGTTAATTGCTGACGGGTCATAGCGGCAATGTAAACACGTTTGTGTAAAAGAAAAATTAATAGTTAGCTGCGTGGCTGCGCAATGGCTTCTTTTAATATCTGCCCTACCTGCCACACTTCCTCAAAAGTATTGTACAAGGGCACCGGCGCCATGCGGATCACGTCGGGCTCGCGCCAGTCGGCAAACACGCCCCTTTCACTCAGGAAATTAAAAACGTCTTTCCCGCCTTTTGGCACCAGCATCGATACCTGGCAGCCTTTGGCTTTTGGTGTAATAATTTTAAAAGGATTTCCAGACGTTTGATTAATATCTTCCAACAGAAACAACAAGTAATCGCTCAGCAACTGCCCTTTTTGATACAAAGCTTCCATGCCGGCAGCTTCAAATATTTCAAGAGAAGCTTTTACACCCGCATACATTAGTGGCGATGCGGTGCTGAGTTGCCAGCCTTCTGCCGAAGGCTGCGGCACAAAGCCTTGTTTCATTAAAAACTGCGTTTCTCTATCGTAACCCCACCAGCCGGCAAAGCGCTGCAAACTTTTATCGTGATGGTAACGCTCATGTATGTAAGCGCCACCCACTGCACCGGGACCAGAATTCAAATATTTGTAATTGCACCAGCAGGCAAAATCTACATTCCATTCGCGCAATTGCAGTGGCAAATTTCCGGCGGCATGCGCCAGGTCGAAACCTACTTTAGCACCCACGGCCTGCGCCGCTGCTGTAATGCTTTGCATGTTAAAAACCTGTCCAGTATAATAATTAACACCGCCCCACAGTACCAGCGCCAAATCTTCTTTGTGTTGCTCGATGGCCGTTATAATATCTTCTTCTCTAATCGTCAATTCACCTTCGCGTGGAAACACTTCTATAATAATTTCATCAGGATTTAATCCTCGCTGTTTTACATGCGTTTCCAGCATGTACTGGTCGGACGGAAAAGCTTTGGCTTCGCACAAAATTTTATTGCGCTTGCCTGTTGGATTGTAAAAACTCACCATCATCAGGTGCAGGTTCACCGTTAATGCATTCATGATGGTTACCTCGTGCGGCAGTGCGCCTACCACTTTTGCCATGGGTGCCGCCAGCTTTTGATGAAACTTGAGCCACGGATCATAACCCATAAAAAAACCTTCCACACCCCACTTCGCCCATTGCTGCAACACATCATTCATATACATTGATGTTGTTTTAGGTTGCAGGCCCAGCGAGTTTCCTAAAAAATAAATAGCTTCATTTCCATTATGTTTCGGAATGATAAATTGTTCGCGAAAGTGATGTAAGCTGTCCCTTGCATCTAAACTTTGCGCAAATTGTTGGTTGTTTTGAAACTGCATGTAAAAGGAAAAATAGACGTTTTAGAATTGAGGAAGTTGGTTGTACGATTTTGATTGGAAAACGTAAAAGGAAAAGCAGACGTTGTTAAATAGAACCCGTACGGCCGCCATCTACCGGGATGCTCACACCATTAACATAAGAAGCTGCGGGCGAAGCCAGGAAAGCCGCTACAGCGGCTACTTCTGTAGCTGTGCCAAAACGCCGGGCCGGAACTTCCCTCGCCATTTGTGCTGCTTCTTCTTCCTCACTCCTGCCGCCTTTTTGTGCGTTGGTTTTGATTAAACTTTCGAGGCGCGCCGTAGTAGTAAAACCGGGCAATACATTGTTAACGGTAATACCAAATTGCGCCAGCTCATATGATGCTGTTTTAGCCCACGATGCCACCGCACCACGAATGGTATTGCTAACGCCTAAATTGTTCAGCGGAATTTTAACAGATGTAGAAATAATATTGACGATGCGGCCCCAGCCTTCCCTTTTCATGCCGGGCACTACTGCCTGTACCAAATTGTGGTTGTTTACCAGGTGCTGTTGGAATGCTGCTACAAATGCATCAGGTTCAGCATCGATGATGGGACCAGCAGCCGGCCCGCCTGTATTGTTAATTAAAATATGTACGGTTTGATTTGCTATAATCTTTTCAATGGCACTCTTCACTTCTTCCACTTTCGAAAAATCAGCCACTGCGTAGGTGTGTCCTGCCGGTGAAACCTCTTCCAGGTGCTGCACTACTTCTTTTAAAGCTGCTTCGTTACGCGCCAGCAAAATGCATTGGGCGCCCAGCAACGCCAGCTCTTCGGCTACGGCGCGGCCAATGCCCTGCGTCCTGCCGCACACTACCGCCGTTTTTCCTTTTAATAATAATTGCATATTGCCAAAGTTAGGGGCTTGGTGGTATTTGTAGTAATAGTTGTATTAAGTAGTGTGGGGTAGAGAGCAAAACGTCTCTTTTACCATTTTGAGTCGCGGATTTCACGGATGTTTTAAATACAGGATTACACGGATGAGTCGTTTTTGTGTTTATTGAGCCTGTCGATGAAAAACGTCTGTTTTTCCTTTTAAGCTCAATAGCAATAGGAACGTACAAGGGAGTGACACAACGGAAGCTAAATAGAAGTACTATAGTCTGTTACCAAAAACGTCTCTTTTTGCTTTTAACCTTTCTTGCCAACAGCCAAACATGAGCGGAAAGGAAATGGAGACATTTATCGGCATTGCGAGGGTGTATGACCAGCGGCATGATGGGCATCCGACGTTTTGATTACTAAAGTTGGATTAACGACACGGTCAATACGAAAAAGCGAATGTTAGTTGGTTGTCAAACAATCATTTGCATTTCTTGCATATTCAAAAGATGTCGTATAATATTGTGATATGGGCAATATCAAATGACCACTCCAAAATTCATCATACCGTTATTGACGCTTACTTTTTTGACATCTTGTAGAGGAACTTACAGACTTTCAGAAGAAGAACATAAATGGATGCCATATAAAGGAAACGAAACACTTGTTTTTAGTTCTAACACGGGTGATACAGATACGATTTTCTTTCTACAAAAAGATACTTTGATTGCTTATCCAGAAGCTCAAGCTTTAAACGGAAAGACATACGAAGTCGTAAGAATCTTTTGCAAACACACCGATACATGGCCGCCAGATGGTAATCATAGGTATTTGAACAATGAATTTGTTGAACTCGGAAAATCAAAAGACAAAAATGCAAGACTGCATTTTAACCTTGCAGCAAAAGACGCAAAATTTTATCGTTTGACAGGAATAAAGATTGATAGTCTTGCTCTGCATCCAACCACATCACTAGTAACAAAATACAAATCATATAACGACATTTATATTATTGACGATGAAGACTGGCTCAATTTTAGACAGCGTAGCGACTACGTAACAAAGCTATATTGGAGCAAATCTGAAGGCCTTGTTCGTTATGATAAACAGGACAGCGTTTATTGGGAGTTGACACAGAAAAACAGCCCATAACATTGTATTCATACAATGGTAGCTGACGAGTATGTTACCAGCTTTAATTTTCAATTCAGCTTTATATCTTTAACTAAAATTGACGGAACATAGAATGCCACCACTGCATAAATACCTGTTCCGTTGAATGCTAAGTATAACTTCAAAACCTCTCTTTTCCCTTTTAACTCTTATCGCCATGTAAGTCTTCGGCCCGCTTTTGCATTTCACCGGCTATACCGTGCGCGCCGGCGTCGCCTTGTTGTAAATGATTTATAATGGAATGATAACTTTCGGCATCGCGGTTCTGGCTTAGCTTGAAAACATTTTGAAGGCTTTCCACCTCTATTTCGAAACCAGCAATGGCACCAATCAGTTTATCAATATAGTGTGATGGCAATTGATGATAGCCACCGGCAGTGTTTTCAGAACCTTCGTAATAGGTGGTGGTTTTCTGCAGTATGTCGCGCAGCTTTTCTTCATCTGTAAATGCCATTTTGCCGCGGGCGTGTACAGTCATATAGTTCCAGGTAGAGGCCTGCTGCGGCTGCTTGTACCAACTGGCGCTTACGTATGCATGCGGACCTGTAAAAACACAAAGCACTTCGGGATTGTTTTCAAACGCCTTGTGGTGGTCGGTGTTGCGCATAAAGTGGCCGAGCAAAAAAAGTTTGCTTTCCCTTTCTTCTATCAGCAGCGGCAGCTGGGTGGCAGCAGGAAAGTTACCATGGCAGCCAATTACCATGGCAAAGGAATGCTCGCGCATAAATTGAAGTATCACCTGCTGGTCAGGCTCTTTAAAGTAAGGGATGTTGTACATGTTGAATTGAAAACACTAAAGTAAAAACATTGATTTAATTTGGCTGCCAATTATTTAAAAGGAAAAACAGACGTTTTGCCCAATAGCATTATTGTAGCCCCAACGGAGCGTCGCAACGAAAGTCCGATCAAGGCACTACAGCCGGCAACAAAAAAAGTGCAGAATAGTTATTACAACCATTCTGCACCAAACGTCTCTTTTTCCTTTTAACGGCCTATTGACAATTCACCATTCACAATTGACTACTCTTCCACCACTTCGGCAATTTCCTGCGTGCGCATGTGGGCATTACGCATAGAGGCACTGCGGGCCACGTTGCCGGCAAACTCGTAAAAGGCTTTTTTGGTGATTTCATCATCGCCCATCACAATTGGCACGCCAATGTCGCCGCCCTCGCGGATGCTTTGCACCAGCGGAATCTGTCCCAGGAAAGGCAGGTCGTATTCATCGGCCAGGCGCTTGCCGCCTTCTTTACCAAAAATGTAGTATTTGTTGTTGGGCAGTTCGGCCGGGGTAAAATAACTCATGTTCTCTACCAGGCCAATAATGGGCACATTCAGCTGCGCCTGACCAAACATGGCAATACCTTTTTTGGCATCGGCCAGGGCTACATCCTGCGGCGTGGTTACCACCACTACGCCGGTTACGGGCACCGTTTGCATCAGTGTAAGGTGAATATCGCCGGTGCCGGGCGGCATATCAATAATCAGGTAATCCAGTTCGCCCCAGTACACATCGGTTACAAACTGTTTAATGGCGGAAGAAGCCATGGGGCCACGCCATACTACGGCATTTTTTTCATCGACTAATAAGCCTATGCTCATCAGCTTCATGTTGTAGCGCTCCAGCGGTACAATCATGCCTTTGCCGCCCACATCCATCATCATGGGCCGCTCGCCGCGCACGCCAAACATAATGGGAACGGAAGGACCGTAAATATCGGCATCCATCAAGCCCACACGGGCGCCGCCCTGCGCCAGCGAAAGGGCTAAATTGGCGGCTACGGTGCTTTTGCCCACGCCACCTTTACCGCTTACCACGGCAATAATATTTTTAACATCAGGCAGCACGCTGTTTTTATCGGCGCGCAGCGTTGTGGTGCTGGCGTCAAAATTCACTTTTACCATCGTTTCTGGGCCAAACGCATCTTTTACGGCCTTTACGCAGTCGCTCTTAATCAGGTCTTTCAGCGGGCAGGCCGGCGTGGTAAGCACAACGGTAAACGAAACAAAACGGCCATCAATTTGGATATCGCGCACCATGTTCAGCGTCACCAGGTCTTTGCCCAGGTCGGGCTCCTGCACCGTACTCAGCGCCTTCAATATATCATCCTGTGTCATACTTTTACAAATTGTTAATGAACTGGCAAAGTTAATCCAAACATTTATGCATTATTCTTGTTCTACATCAGGTTAATTATTTTTGAAGAGATGAAGCGAATTTTACCTCTGGTTATTTTTTTTACCATACTGGCCGGCACCCGTGCGCAGGCACAGTTTGAAAGCGTGCGCGACTCGGTGGTGCAGCTGTATGGCATAGTAATGACCGCCGATAGCCTGGAGGGTATACCCGCCGTAAGCGTGACCGTGCAGGGGCAAAACCGCGGTACCATGACCAATGCGCAGGGCGTTTTCAGCATTGTGGTGTTAAAAGGCGATGTAGTGGAATTTTCGCACGTGAGCTATAAAACCAAGCTGGTAACCATCCCGCGAAGCCTGGAGGGCAACCAGCAAAGCATTGTGCAGCTGATGGTGCAGGATACGGTGTACTTGCCGGCCACTGTTATCAGGCCGCGCCCCTCGCCGCAGCAATTTGAGCGCGATTTTGTCAATACCAAAGTTCCCGACGACGATATTGAAATAGCACGGCAAAACAACAGTGCCGCCAAGCGCCGCGCGCTGATGCAGATAACGCCGGCCGACGGCTCGGAGGCTACCTCGCTTCAATTTAGAAACATGGCCCAAAAAGCCCGCTATACCGGGCAGGTGCCGCCCATGAACATCTTTAACCCGGCGGCCTGGAGTGAGTTCATCCAATCGTGGAAGCGCGGCGACTTTAAGCGCAAGTAAGTTGACAGAGGAAAGATGACAGTTGACAGCAAACCGAAACATTTTTTTCCCCTTTTAATTATTTTGATACCATCTGTTGAGCCTTGATGAATCGCCTGTTGCGACGCTCCGTTCGGGCTGCATCAATCGCCTCAGCAAAACGTCTCCATTTCCTTTTGGCTTTGAACCGGCTTTCCTGGTTTTGCTTTTTTACTTTTGCCTTATTCCCAAACGTCTCTTTTCCCTTTTACCCCTTTTCCTTTCTTTGGCCAAAACAATTTGTATCTTGTCCCCCGCTGTTTATGAAACAATTTCTATCCATATTCCTAACAATATTATTTATTGCGAACCTATCGGCTGCGGCTCAAAAAAGCAGCGCCACCATCAGCGGTACGGTACGTAACGAAAATGAAGAACGAATGGTGCAGGTTTCGGTTTCCGTACTTGGCAGCACAGGCGGTACCATCACCAACGATTCCGGATTTTTTCTGCTGAAAGTGCCTTCCGGCAGAGCGCTCGCACTCGTTTTCTCTTACACCGGCTATCAAACGGCGCAACAAAATTTTCTGCTGGCAGAAGGTGAAGAAGAACGCATCACCATCCGGCTGGAACGCGGTGGTAAAATGATGGAAGAAGTAATTGTTAAAGAACAACGCGGCAGAACCGAAGCTGGATTGGTGCGTCTGAATCCAAAATCAGTTATCAACCTGCCAACGCCGGTTACAGGTGTGGAAAGCTTAATCAAAATATTTGTCGGCTCCAACAACGAACTAACCTCTCAGTATACTGTCCGCGGTGGCA
>CBDTUH010000135.1:0-8673 GCA_965363375.1 uncultured bacterium | reverse complement strand
AAGGGTTGAACAAAACCGAAAAGCCGTCGGAAAAGGTACGCACCTGTGCGGAGAGTTGGGCATTGTTCAGGGTTTGGTTAGCCGATGTGGTCAGCGATAAATCTGACGTGTCGTTCCGCGCTTCTATGCGAAAAGCGGTTTCGGGAAAGCTGAGGCTGTCGCTTACAATGGCATTGTTGATCTGTCCGGTTACAATCAGGCGGTCAAAATTGCCATCACCGGTCAGCACCATATCTGAAAAATCGTACTGCTGAAAAGAAGCCTGTGGTATTTGGGCATTCAGCTGCAGCGAATTGGAAAACACATCGAGCGAGCCGGTAATATGGCTGTTGTTAAAGCCGGAAAGGCGGCTGTCGAGCAGCTTTACATAATCTTCTACCACGCCCGTGGTAATGTCGAAGGTAAATGACTGGTTGGCCACGCTGCGGCGCGGCGGGCGAATGTAAGAAGGGTAGTAGCGGTTGAGAAATAAAGTAACGGCATCCGGCAGGGTCTCTAGATTAAAGTTGACGGTGATGACAGCGTTCCGTTCATTGGAGCGGGCGCGCAAGGTGCGCACACCGTTTACGAAGCTCGATGACACCACCAGCGAGTCAAAGGTCAACGGCTTATCGCCATGCATAATGGTTACCGAGCTGAACGCCGCATCACCTAAAAAGTTGGTGATGTTATTGCCATTGAAGTTGAGGTTAAAATTGCCAGCCAGCACAATGGCATCCTTTGTCAGCTTCAACGCCTGCAGGTCCAGCCTTTCTATATTGGCCACTACATTAAAGGTGGGCGTTTGCCTGCTCAGGTCTATCAGGCCAGTGCCGGCCAGCGTCGCATTGGGGTCCCTGATGTCAAAAGTGCCGTTGAACTGCCGGTTCTTGAGTTTTCCTTTTGCCGTAATATTCTGATATGTATAATTATTGAATTCTAGTTTTTCTATGTTGCCATTAATGTCCATGTCCAGCTTCTTCCAGGCAAAGCTGCGGCCCTTTACTTCGCCATTGAAGGCTATAATACCCAGCTGATCGTTGTTCATAAACCGGCCCAACTGAAAGCTGCCGGTATTGATGGTGCCTGAATAAACCGGTTCTCCTCCTACTGGAAACTTCATATTAATATCGGTAACCAGTGTGCCCAGCGAGGTTTGCAGCGTGCCGTAAGTAACAAAATCGGTGATGAAGCCGGAGTAAGAGCCCTCAAAACGTACTTTGCCCAGTGCAGCCAGGTTGGGCGTGGTCATTCCTTTTAAGGTGGGAATAAAGGTAACAGCATCGCTATAGGTGGTCTGCAGGTCGTTGGCTTTTACGTGTATAAAGGTTGAATTGATGTCGGGCAGGCCAACGAGGTTAAAGTCGCCGCGGATGGAGGTGTTACGTCCCAGTTGAATGGCTACATCCTCGCCGGTTAACGCATCCACCGTTCCTTTTACATGGCCGCTGATTTGTACATTACGGTTCCAGGATTTTACATCGGGGGCAAAAAAAGCAATATCGTCTGATGCTATAGTGCTGTTATTAAAACGACCATCTAATGAAACGGCATGAATAAAGTTGCTCAGGTCGGCTATGCTTTCATACTTCATGGCGAAGTAATTGCCTAGTGTGCTTTTGTTGGTTTTTAGCTGCAGCTTGCTAAACTCCATCAATTGCGGGTGCATCCTGAAAGCGGCTTGCAGGGTTTTTACTTCAAAGCCGCTGCGCTCCCTGGTAGCCAGTGCTACATCAGCTCGTAGGGTATCAGCCGCCAGTTTCACATTTTTAATGGTGCCCTCAATTTTTTCAAACTTCAGGTGCTGCGGATCAAAATAGGAAACAGTAGGTGTAAGGGTGTAGCGGTCATTAGCAAATATGCCATCCTCAATGCTGATATTTTTTACCTGCAACGTCCAGTTTTCAGGGTTCCAGGCAGTAGCAGAATCAGATTTTGCCTTTTCTGATTTTGGCCTTTTGCCGGCGTAGGCGTGAAGGGCGAAATAAGGTTTCTGTAGTAAAATGCTGTTGATGTTGATGGTTTTGCCAGTAATGCTGATGTCGTTGGCATCCAGCTCAAGCCGGCCCAGCCGCGCCGTCATATCCTGACCTATCCAGGCATCCTTTTGTGTAATGGCCACGTTTATCAACCGTACTTCTTTCAGATTAAATTCAATTCCCGATTTTTTTTGTTGCCGTGGATTCGCCGGTGCAAAATAATCCTGTAAAAACTGGTAGTTCCATACCGAATCGGTACGGTTTAAGTTGATAACAGCATCCTCCAGCCCAATGTAATGCAGTACTGCCTTGTCGGCCAGAAAAAACCAGTCGGTAATGCGCACCTGTACAATTCCTGCTGAAAGGAGCGTGTCTTTCTTCTGGTCTTCAATAAAAACACCCTCAAGATTCATTTTATTGAAAAAACCAATTTGCACTTTGTCGATGCTGATACGGCTTTGCAGATCGCGACTGAGACGTGTGGTTACCTGCCGGGCCAGCCAGTTCTGTCCCCACTCCGTTTGCACAAAGGCAAGGGTAAGGCAAATAATTATCAGGAGCGATAATATAAAAGCTGCCAGTATTTTTACAGTTCGCCTCAGGGATTGATTAATTTACAGGTAAAAATAATTAATAGCGCCCGCCGCACAAATTGAACACCATTTCCTAAATTGAAAAATAATTCAGGGGTAAGGTGGCTCAATGTTCATTTTTGCCGCGTGAAGGTAATACCAAAATGCCTTTTACCGGCTGCTACCTTTTTACCCTTAACGCTTATTTGCCTTAAACATTGGCTACATGAAAAGTTTTGTATTTCTTTTTATTTTGTTTTTTGGCCTTTCGGCGCAAGCCCAAAATAGCAGTACAGCCGCTCAAAAGTTTACGCTGGTGATACATGGTGGGGCCGGCACCATCTTAAAAAAGAACATGACCCCCGAGCGCGAAAAAGCCTATCAGGCGGCGCTGGAGAATGCTTTACAAGCTGGTTATACCATTTTGAATGCCGGCGGAACAGCTATGGATGCCGTGGAAGCAGCCGTAAGGCTTATGGAAGACAGCCCGCTGTTCAATGCCGGTAAAGGTGCGGTGTTTACCAACGAAGGCCGCAACGAGCTGGATGCCGCCATTATGAACGGGAAAACGCTGGAGGCCGGCGCTATTGCATCAGTCACCACCATTAAAAACCCCATTACTGCGGCCCGCGCCGTAATGGAAAAAAGCGAGCACGTGATGATGATTGGACCCGGTGCCGAAAAGTTTGCACAGCAACAGGGATTGCAGATTGTGGAGCCTTCTTATTTTCATACCGACGACCGCTGGCGCGGGCTGCAGCGCGCCCGCGAGCAGGATTCTATGAAGACCGAACTGGATCATGGCAGCAAAAAAATAAGCAAGTTGGCACAGCCCGGCAACCGCGATGATAAATATGGCACCGTTGGCGCTGTAGCATTAGACAAGCATGGCAACCTGGCCGCGGCTACAAGCACCGGCGGTATGACCAACAAAAAGTTTGGCCGCGTGGGCGATGTGCCTATCATTGGCGCCGGCACTTATGCCAACAATGCCACCTGCGCGGTGAGTTGCACCGGCTGGGGCGAATTCTTTATCAGGCTGGTGGTGGGCAAAACTGTTTCTGACCTGATGGAATATAAAGGCTGGAATTTGAAGCAATCTACCGATGAACTGATTATGAAAAAAGTGCCGCAGCTAGGCGGCGATGGCGGACTGATAGCTGTAGATAAAGATGGCAACATTGCCATGCCTTTCAATACCGCCGGCATGTACCGCGGCTACATCAAAAGCGATGGAAAAGCAGTGGTGAAGATCTATGAAGATTAAAAGGAAAAAGAGACGTTTGCATTAGTAATAAAAAAGCCACCGGAAAAACCGGTGGCTTTTTTTGCAATTAAAATTTAAAAGGAAAAACAGACGTTTTAAATCAATTTCCCGAAAGGCCCATTTCTTTATTATAAGCATCAGAAGCGCCTTTGGCAATGGACAGGTTTTTCCAGTCAACACTTTTTAGCATTTTACCTAGGTATACTATCTGCCCTACATGATAGCTATAATGCGATAGCTGCCGGTTAATGGCATCCATTGCAATATGTGGCTGTGTGCGGATGTGGATGGTGCGCTGCAGGTCGGAAGGTTGTAAACTGCTTAGGGTGTTCAGCAATGTTTTCCAGCCTTCTTCCCATAGGGACAACAGTTCTTCTTTAGATTGTGTACTTTTTTCAAATTCCGTATCACGGTCACGCCAGGGCTTTTCGCCGTCTTCGGTTAAAAAATGGGTCCAGCGGCTTTGCATATTTCCATGCAGGTGCTGTATAATTTGGGCAATGCTATTGCAGGCATCGCTGGGTTGATGTAATATTTCGGCTTCAGATAATTGTTCAAACGTTTTATCTGCCAATGTCTTGTTTTCTTTCAAACGCTTGATTACACTTTCGAGAAAAATAGCTTCAATCATAAAACCTCTCTTTTCCCTTTTGGCTGTTCATTTTTACTCTCTACTTTTTCATTTTACATTTTAATTAAAACGTCTCTTTTCGCTTTTAATAACCGGCAGCGCTGTCATCGCCACGGCTATCCGCTATACCTTCAAATCTTCCGTCCGGTAAAACTTTTATTAACTCGGTACGGCCAATGGCGCCGCGCTCGCGCAGCTTGTAACCCATTTTTTGCAGCGCTTCTCTTGTCGATTGCGGAAAAGTTCTTTCCACATCTACCAAATCGGGCTGCCACTGGTGGTGAAATTTCGGCTTGTTTACCGCATCTTCGGTGCTCATGCTAAAATCAATTACGTTTACGATGGTTTGAAATACTGAAGTAGGAATGGTGGTGCCGCCGGGCGTGCCAATTACTAAAAAAGGTTTGTTATTTTGCAGCACCAGTGTTGGCGTCATGGAGCTGAGCATGCGTTTGCCGGGCGCAATAGCATTGGCCTCACCACCAATAGCGCCGTACATGTTGGGCACACCGGGTTTGGCGCTAAAGTCATCCATTTCATCATTCATTAAAAAGCCGGCGCCACCTACTACCGTTTTGCTACCGTAAGAATTATTAAGCGTAGTGGTAACGGCCACTGCATTTCCCTGGGCATCAATAATGGAGATGTGCGTTGTTTCTTCACTTTCTTTCAGCTGACCCCAGCTTATATTCTGGCTACTTCCGGCTACACCGGGCACAAAATCTTTCATCCTGTTTTGCAAATAAGCATTGGAGGTAATGGTGGCGGTGGGCACGGTATAAAAATCGGGATCGCCAATGTATTGCGCACGGTCGGCATAAGCGCGCCTTTCGGCTTCTACCATCACCTGCACCGATTGTGGTTCCAAATAGCCCCAGGAGGAGAGTGGTTTGTCTTCTACCATCTTCAGCATCTGGTGCAGCAGTATGCCGCCGCTGCTGGGTGGCGGCATCGAAACTACTTTGTAATTTTTATACATAAATGTATGCGGCGTGCGCCAGATGGCGCGGTAGGCTTTCAGGTCTTTTTCGGTGATGATGCCGCCGCCGCGTTTCATTTCTTCTACAATCAATTTTGCCGTTTCGCCTTCATAAAAACCGGCCGCGCCTTCTTTTTGAATGCGTTTTAAAGTTTGTGCCAATTCTGTTTGTATTAGCGTGTCGCCTTCTTTCCAGGCTGTGGTTTTTACGAACACCGGCATTACTGTGTTGTATTTTCTGAGGTCGGCCTGTATGTTGTTGAGGCTGCGGGCTTCGGCTGCGCTAATGGCAAAGCCCTTTTCGGCCAGGTCAATAGCGGGTTGAATCAGTTTCTCAAAACGTAATTTGGCATAAGGTAAAGTTTGAAAAAGTCCGGCTACGGTACCAGGCACGCCGCTGGAAAGATGACCGTTCATGGCTTTATCGGCCTGCACTTCGCCTTTTTCATTTAGATACAGATCGCGGTGCGCAGAGGCAGGCGCCATCTCGCGGTAATCGAGCGACATAATATTGCCATTAGCTTGCTGTGCCACCATAAAGCCGCCGCCGCCCAGGTTGCCGGCATTGGAGTACACCACGGCCAGCGCCAGCTGTGTAGCAATCACGGCATCAAAGGCATTGCCGCCCTGCTGCATTACCTGCAGGCCCACCGTGCTGGCCAGCGGGTGCGCGCTTACTACCATGCCATTAGCGGCTGTAGCTTTTTTCTGGATGCTGTAGTTAAAAGGATTTAAAGACGTTTTGCTGCTTTGCTGAACCGGTTGGCAGCCCCAAAAAATAAGAACTGCACAACTGAATAAAAACCAATGCTTCATACGATTGTTTGACATGGACTACAAAATATAAAAAAAGCGGCGCTTTTGATTGTGAAGATTCCGTATTATTTTAGCACCGCCCAGTTCAACATTGATGGAGTTGGATTGTTATTGTAAACGTTTGAAAGGAAAAACAAAGGTTATTTTTATAGATACTGTTGCTAAAAGATGCAAACCTAAACCGTCTGGCAACAGCGCGCCCCGCAATTGCGGGGCGCTTTTTTTATCGCCGATTACGCCGATTATTAAATACATGATTTCACGGATAGGTCGCCAGTATTATTGTATCATTGACGAAATAAAAAACATCTCCAGCTCTCTTTACCATTTCATAGAAAAGCGCAAAATAACAAACGTCTCTTTTTCCTTTTGAGATTTCTATTTCCTCTCAGCTTTTTACAATTTGCATTTTTAAATTTTTAATTACTTAAAACGTCTCGTTTTCCTTTTACGAATAAAAAAAGGAAAAGCATGATTGCTTTTCCTTTCAACTTTTTATTTTCTTTTTTTATAAAACCGAAAAAAGACGCACGATCCTTTTCTTCAGGGCCCGCAACAGGCGGCCCGAGCGCTTGCGCACTTTAATGGCCAGCTGCGCATAGGTTTGCGGCGTGTACATTTCATTGGTATCTACACAATACACCGTTTTGCCCGACAGCTCATAAATGGTTTGTGCCTGTCGGCGCTCGCTTTCTATAAAAATGGTGCATTGCTTGCGCTTTTTAAATTCTTCGGCCTTGTACTGCCCGCGGTTGTTCATCTTCATACGCGTGGCTTTGTCGGGCAGGTCCAGCATCACCAGCTCGTTGTATTGTATGCCGTGCTTCTTTAACCATTCTTCTGTATTGGCGCGGTACTTTTCCAGCCGGGTGGTTACCAGCGTATTTATTTTTACCTTGGGAACAATGTAGGGGCTGGCATTCAGCAAAAAGTTGAGGTAGTTTTCGCCATCGTCGTTTTCTTCTACCGTGGGGTCTATGCACAGCACGCCATCAATATCCACGCAGGCGCTTTCCAATACTTTGTGGTGAAAAATATTCCATTCAAATACGCGCGGCATATCCAGCATTACCAGCGGCACTTCCACCAGGTCTTTTACATTGGGGTATACATACACGCAGCAAAAAATAATATCGAGGTCTTTGGTTTGGGGCAGCTCTGCCAGTTTTTCTTTTACCTGCTTCAGTGCCTTGCCGGAGTAAATACTGTCGTCTACAATCAGGATTTTTCCTTTAAAAGCGTCCTTTTCATAGCTTTTGCCTCTAAAACCGGTGCTCAGCAGCTTTCCGTTGATAAAAGAGTCGATATCGGTCAGCGGTAAATTGAGGTAAACGGCAAACAGGTTGGCGGCCAGCAGGCCGCTGCGCGGTATGCCCACAATAAGTGAAACGTCACGGGGTACTTTGTGCAGGTTTGACTTGATGTCCTGGCTCAAATCTGCAAATGATCTGTAATTCATATGTTTAATTAAGGGAAAAAGGGTTCATTTGGATTACTCACGAATACCGGACCAGGCTTTTCTTTTAGTTGGATGGCAGCAGTTTGGAAAAATAAAAGTAGTAAATATGCACTTAATAAAAAATCTATTCTGAAAATGCATTGCCCGTTTTGGGGTTATTTCTGTTTAGATTGCGTCAAGTTGCTTTCTAAATAAATATATTCGTACGGCCAATTTTCCCTTTCCAAATTCTTTTTATGTTGAAAAAGGTTTCTTTCTTTTTTAGTTTATTGCTTTTGGCAGCCGTTAGCCTGCAGGCGCAATTGCTGTCGCCGGAGCAGTTTTTAGGTTATAAAATAGGTGAGCGGTTTACACCGCACCACAAGGTAGTGGACTATTACCGCCATGTGGCGCAGGCCGCACCGGGGCAGGTAAAGCTGCAGCCTTATGGCAGAACCTACGAAGGCCGCGAGCTGCTGGTAGCTTATGTTTCGGCACCGCAACATATTTCAAACCTGGAAGCCATCCGCACCAACAACCTGCGCCTGTCGCAGCAGCAAGGTAGCGGCGGCAATACCGCCAATACGCCGGCGCTGGTGTGGCTTAGTTACAATGTGCATGGCAACGAAGCCTCTTCTACCGAAGCTTCTTTAATGACCTTATATGAGCTGGTGAATCCCGCTAACACGCAAACCAAAAGCTGGCTGCAAAACACCGTGGTGGTAATGGATCCCTGCCTCAACCCCGATGGCCGCGACCGTTATGTGAACTGGTTCAATTCTATTGTAGGAAAAAACGCCAACCCGCTGATGGCCGCGCGCGAGCATTTTGAGCCCTGGCCCGGCGGGCGCCCCAACCATTATTATTTTGACCTTAACCGCGACTGGGCCTGGCAAACCCAAATAGAAACGCAGCAGCGTGTAGCGCTTTACAACCAGTGGCTGCCGCAGGTGCACGTTGATTTTCACGAGCAGGGCATTAATTCGCCTTACTACTTTGCGCCGGCTGCCGA
>CBDTUH010000134.1:0-8806 GCA_965363375.1 uncultured bacterium | reverse complement strand
ATCCTGATATCAAAATGATTAAAGTTCTGGGCGACTGGGTAAAAAGATCCAATAAGCTTGAAAGAATCTGGTTGCTGGCAAAAATTGAGTTTAAACTTAGATACTATGAGAACAAGCTTGGTTTATTTTGGGCTTTGCTCAAACCAATAGCTGACATATTCATTTTTTATGTTGCCTTTGAATTGATTTTGAAGCAGGGTATTCCCAATTTTGTTTCTTTTTTATTCATCGCATTGATTTTATGGAACTTTTTTGTCGAGTCTACTACAGGTACAATTCAGCTGCTTAGTACAAAGAAGTATCTCTATGAGTATACGAACATGAATAAATTAGAGATATACCTGTCTACAATTATGTCAAGTTGTATCGGATTTTTTTTCAATCTGATTTTTTTTATTATTTTCTACCAATTCTTCGATGCCGGCACTATGGGTTTAAGCCTTAATGCATTTTATATAATCTCCATTTTTGTAAATCTTGCATTATTAGCACTTGCCTTTTCTATAATCTTATCCTGTATTTATGTGATGGCAAAGGACATTACACAAATATGGATGGTAATTACCGGCATCGGCTTCTGGATATCGCCTATACTTTTTAAGCTGGAAACCTTTAGAGAAGCATTGCCGGGTATTGATTACGCCAACCCGGTTGCAGGTATTATTATTAATGCACGCAATGTAATGATGTATCAAAAACCACCAGAGTGGGATCTGTTTTGGTTTGATTATGGCTATGCCCTCTTCTTATTATTACTGGGTATGGTATTATTGAATAAAGTAGGTGCCCGCGCCGCTGAAAAACTTTAAAATCTGACTATGGAAAATAATGTAGCAATACACGCTAAAAATATCAGTAAAACCTTTCACATCACCGAAGACAGCCACAATACGGTAAAGCACCGGCTGTTCAATTTATTTAACCCGCCCAAGCGTAAAGATGTAAAAGCCGTAAAGCGCTTGTCGCTGGACATTAAAAAAGGCGAATGCATTGGCTTGCTGGGCCGCAACGGCAGCGGCAAATCTACCCTGGTAAAAGTATTGGCGGGCGTATACCCAACCGATACGGGCTATGTACGCATCAATGGTTCTACCATGCTGATGAACCTGGGCGTGGGCATGAGCCACGAATTGACAGCCCGTGAAAACATTTATGTATCCGGTTCGGTGCTGGGGTTAAAAATAAAAGAAGTAGATGCTATTTTCGACCAGATTGTGGAGTTTGCTGAACTGCGCGAGTTTATCGATACCAAGATCAAATTCTTTTCATCGGGTATGGTGGCGCGCCTCGCGTTTTCCATTGCCGTAAATGCCGGTGCCGATATCATGTTTTTGGATGAGATATTTGCCGTAGGCGATATGAAGTTCCAGGAAAAAGCGATCAAGGTGTTCGAGTCAAGCTGGATTGAAGGCAAAACCGTGATACTGGTGAGCCATAGTATGGAAACCATTCAAAAGTATTGCAACCGCGCCGCTTATATGAAAGGTGGCGAGCTGGTCTATTTTGGCGATACGCAAAAAGCCATTGAAATGTATACGGAAGACAACCACTAAGGTTGTCTTTCTTTTTGGGTGTAAGTCAGCACAAACGGAATAAAAAAGCCGGTAAGCATGCCGCCCAAATTGCGGTCAAAGTAAATCTCCGTAACCCATGCTGCGGCAAAAGTGATGATAATTAAAATTGCTAAGCCATCACCCTGTTTCCAGGCTGCTGCAATAGGTAAAATAATCCAGCCAAATAAAAATATACCAAGACCAATAAGGCCCATGCTGTACAAAATATCCAGGTAATTGTTGTGCACGTTCTTGTTGGTTTCTATGGCAAAGCGAAAGCCTTTCTGCTGGTACACTTCAAACAGTTTGTCTTTTTTATCGCCAATACGCACACCAAATACCGGATGCTGTTGAAACAGCTCCCAGCCGCAGCGCCAGGCCGCCATGCGAAAGTTGGCGCCGTTCCATTGGTCGGCCGTTACTTCCATATTGTAATGGCTTTCTTTACCCATGCTTTGGTAATTAAACTGTGTATGAGTAAGCTCTTTAAACCTGTTAAGCGTTTGCGGAAAGAACTTGAAAATAAGGAACACACCAATCAGCATGCCCATGAGCAGCGTAACACCTTCCAGGTATTTTTTGCGCTGCAGTATGTAGTAAAAGCAAAATCCAAAGCAGATGGCATACAGCGTGCCCATCATAATGCGGCTGGCAAGCAGGTAACTCATGCCAAAAAGAAAAAGTGTAGCCAGCACCAGCAGGCCTTTGTACTTTACCCTTTTGAACAAAATAATGTAAGCAAAAATGTAGATGGATAAATTGACCAGCAGCGATATGTAAATGGATTGCTGCCCTAGTATCTCGGTCAGCGCATCGTTGTACAAAAATTCAGGACGGGCAAAAAAGTCGGAACGGTTTAATCCATAACTCAAACAAGCAACACAGACCGCCGTTGTCAGCAGTGCAAAAGAAAGCAAAACGGTGTCTCTGAAATCTTTTCTTAACTGCAGCGTGCCAATGGTGAGCGGCAGGTAAAAAAGCGCCAGGCGCGGGTCTAAAAAGTTGAGGGCCTTGTCCAGGTCAGATGACAAGAGCACACTAGTGAGCACCACTGCAAAAAACAAGAGCATGCCTTGCAGGTAACGCCGCTGTTTCAGCATGGCCCACTTTTCTTTAAAAGAACTGAAAAAGAAACTATAAAGCAACAGCAGCGCCGGCGCAATAATGCTGATGATAACCGGGTGCGGATAAAAAAGCGTAAATAGAAAAAATAAAATAAGGCCCAGTAAAACCTTTTCTTTTTTGGTCATGACCATTTGTTTTTCAAGGAAGGCAAATATAAAGTTGACAGAGCGGCTTATGAAAGTTATTTTTTATTGAATACAAATACGAGTTTAAAAGGAAAAAGAGACGTTTAGCCGTCAGGGCGCATCTTTGCTTTTTACTATGATACCTGTATTTACTAAAAAGGATTTAAGACGTTTGTACAATGTGCTGGCGCAAAAAGATGCCCACCTGCAAAGCATTATTAACGAGTATGGCTACCCGCCGCTGTGGGTACGGCCCAACACGTTTGAAACTTTAGTGTTGACCATTCTGGAGCAGCAGGTATCGCTGGCATCGGCCTACGCTGCCTATAAAAGATTAAAAGGAAAAACAGACGTTATAGAGCCGCAAAGTTTGTTGCTGCTGACCGATGAAGAACTTCGCACCTGCTCCTTTACAAGGCAAAAGATTGGATACGTGCGCGGTCTGGCGACTGCTATTTTGCAAGATGAAATAAACCTGGAGCGCTTAGCCACGCAGCCCGATGATGTAGTGCGTACTACGCTGAAAAAGCTAAAGGGAATTGGCGACTGGACGGTGGATATTTACCTGCTGCACGCGCTGCAGCGCACCGATATTTTTCCGCTGGGCGATCTGGCACTGGTAAATGCTTTAAAAATGGTGAAAGGATTGAATGCTGCAACAACAAAAGAAGAACTTTTGCAAATAGCCGAACCCTGGAAGCCCTATCGCTCCATGGCTACCATGCTGCTGTGGCACTATTATATTCAAAAACGCGGCATCAAAATACTGCATTAAAAAAACCGCTGCGTTGGCAGCGGTTTTTATTTTAAAAGAGAAAAGAGATGTTTTGTAAAACTCGATTAGTTAACGGGTTGATAAGTTGATTAGCCGTTAAAAGGAAAAAGAGACGTTTTACCCTTGGACCAAACGTTTAATTCTATAATCAACCCATCCGCGTAATCCTGTATTTCAAATCCGTGCCATCCGCGATTCAAAAGGAAAAACAGAGGTTTTTACATATACAGCCCGCCATCCACGCTCAGCACCTGCCCGGTTACATAAGCGCTCATGTCAGAGGCTAAAAACAGGGTTACATTGGCAATATCTTCGGTAGTGCCAAAGCGGCCCAGCGGAATACCGGCTTTGTATTTATCAGCCTGCTCGCCCTCTTTCAAATAACCTGTCATGTCGGTTTCTACAAAGCCGGGTGCAATGGCATTGCAGCGGATGGCGCGGCTGCCCAGTTCTTTGGCAACCGATTTTGTAAACCCAATAATGCCTGCTTTGCTTGCGGCATAAGAGCCCTGGCCGGCATTGCCCATCAGCCCAATTACCGAACTCATGTTGATGATAGAACCACTCTTTGCTTTCATCATCGGGCGTATCACGTGCTTGGTCATGTTGAACACGCTTTTCAGATTAATGTTCATTACATCGTCCCACTGATCTGGCGTCATGCGCAGCAACAAATTGTCTTTGCTGATGCCCGCATTGTTCACGCACACATCCACAGTGCCAAACTCTTTTACCACGTCGGCTACAAAGGCTTCGCTTTCGGCAAAGTCGCCGGCATTGCTGCGGTAGGCTTTGGCGTTTACGCCTAATCCTTTCAATTTGCTTTCCAGCGCGGCGGCTTTGTCGGCACTGCTTTCGCTTACATAGGTAAAGGCAATGTGCGCACCATGCTCCGCCAGTTTTAAAGCTATGCCTTCGCCAATGCCGCGTGCGGCACCGGTAACTATTACCACCTTATTTTCTAATAATTTCATGTGTTGGATTTAGGGCGTGAAAATATTAAATCAACATCATTACGGTTACAAAAAGTATGAATTTATAAATAATAAATACAGTTAAGCTGTGCCAGAGGATGAAAAGTATAACCGATAAAACGTTTAAAATTCCTTTTAGCCCGTAAAAGCGCCGGAATGCCTGATAACAAAAAAAGCAAAAAATAAGATAAGCCAAACCCACAGAAAGCCAGCCAAAAACGGGCTCGCGCTCAAGCGCAGGATTTATATAGGCCAGTACCAAAAACACCAACCCGCCCAATATCAAAAACACAAATAGCAGATAGAAGCTGTTGATCTCGGTGGAAAGTATCAGGTGGTCGTAAAAGTATTTTTTCTTTTTGCGGTTTGCCAGGTACAGCGGCAGCGCGCTGATGGGTATAATCAGGAAAAGCAGCACTTTGGAGGCTTTGTCCGACTTTTTGGCAAAGGTTTCCGATAGCTTGGTAAAGGCAGTTGTGGAGTCTTTATGTACAGAAAGATATTTGTCAATTTCGGGTTGCACTACCTTATGTGCAATACCGCTATAGTACGAACCTTGAAGATGATTTTGAAGCGGCATATTCAGGCCACGGAAGTTTGGCAGCAGCAGGTAAATAATTACCAGCATCAGGAAAAAAGAAATCGGCTTAAAATATCTTTTGCGCATGCCGTGCGTATAGTGCAGCGACAGGCGCCCCGGCGCCGTAAAAATGGCTCTTAGTGTATTGAAAAAGGAGCCTTCAAAATGCGTTAGAAAATGAAAGTTTTCTTCGGCCAGGTGCAGGATGGATTTGTCATGGTCAGTAATTACTTTTTCGCCACATCGGTTGCAGTATTTGCCTTGAAATTGATTGCTGCAGTTTTTACAATTATGTAATACTTCAGTAGTTGGTTGCGCCATTAAAATGTTTTGTATTGCCTTTGCCCAAATTACGAAGGGGAAGCCATAAACTGCTTGATTTCTTCCAGCGTGGTTCTGTCGTTGCTCAGGCGCGGCACCTTGTGCTGCCCACCCAGCTTGCCTTTGGCGCTTAGCCAGCTTTCGAACGTGTTGGGTGGTGCAGACTGTAGCACGGGCAGGCGCAGGGCAATGTCTTTATAGCGCTTGGCTTCGTAATCGCTGTTGATGCTTTGCAGCGCTTTGTCCAGCTCAATGGTAAACTGCTCCAGGCTTATGGGGTCTTTGTCAAACTCCACCAGCCATTCGTGCGCACCATTTTCACCTTCTGAAAAATAAACCGGTGCGGCGGTATAGTCTTTTACATGTGCACCGGTGTTGTGGCTGGCAATAGATATGGCCTGGTCGGCATTGTCAATAATTACTTCTTCGCCAAAGGCATTGATGTAATGCTTAATGCGGCCGCTTACTTTTACACGAAAAGGTTTTAAAGAGGTAAATTGAACCGTATCGCCAATAAGGTAGCGCCACAGACCTCCGTTGGTGGTAATTACCGGTGCATAATTTTTACCCAGCTCCACTTCATTCAATTGAACGGTTTGCCCATCTTTTTTGTCCCATTCTTCTGCCGGTAAAAACTCGTAAAAAATACCGTGGTCGCACATCAGCAGCATACCATCGGCTGTTACATCGTCCTGAGCGGCAAAAAATCCTTCCGAGGCGTTGTACATCTCCAGGTAGTTGATAGGCGCGCCAATCAGCTTTTCAAAGTTGGCTTTGTAAGGCACAAAGCTCACACCGCCATGCATGTACAGTTCCAGGCTGGGCCACACTTCTTTAATGGTGCTTTTGCCGGTTATTTCTAAAATGCGCTTCATTAGTACCAGTAGCCAGGTAGGCACGCCGGCCATAGAGGTCACATTTTCGTTAATGGTGCTTTGCGCCAACGCTTCTATTTTTTCTTCCCACTCGGCCATCAGGGCTATGGAGTTGTCGGGCGTGCGCAGCCAGGCCGACCAGAAAGGCGAGTTTTGCAAAATCACGGCACTCAGGTCGCCGTACTGCACTTCTTCATTTATCTGGTTGATCTGGTGGCTGCCGCCAATCACTAAACTTTTACCGGTCAGCAAATCGCTATCGGGGTGGGAGGCATAATAAAACGTCAATACATCTTTCGATGCTTTGTAATGATTGTCTTTTAAGCTTTCGTCGCTAACGGGTATAAACTTACTCTTTTCAGAAGTGGTGCCGCTGCTTTTGGCAAACCACAATACAGGCGTGTTCCACAAAACGTTTTCCTCACCTTTCATCATCCGGTCGATGTAAGGCTGCAGGTCGGCATACTCACTGATGGGTACGCTTCTTTTAAAATCGGCCAGGTTTTGAATATCTGAAAAGTTGTGCTGCCGGCCAAATTCAGTGTGCTGGCCGGCCGTAACCAAGTCTTGCCAAACGGCAAATTGGGCTGTTTGAGGATCGGTCATCCATTGTTCAATCGACCAAAGACGCATCCGGGCTACAGTTGATATGGCTGGGCTTAATAATTTCATTCTTTAGGCAAGATAAAAAGAAGCTGTTTGTAAACCTGCAGAAAAGAAAAATACATGCCACGAAATGATTTGTATAACTGTTTTATTATTTAGGGATATAAAAAAAGAACGCCATTGAAAGCGTTCTTTTCAATTAAGTGAATTGCAAAAGGATTTTAAGACGTTTTTAAGGGAGCCTGGTTTCTACTTCCACCAGTCGTAAACTTTCCGTCCATTGCTCAAAGTTGATCATCACATTATCGGTATAAGCACCGTTATCGCGTAAGCGAATGCGAAGTGCTTGCGCTGCCTCTCCGTTTGCCGGTATATAACGAGCCGCAATACGGTAACGGCCCATCGGCACATCATCTAACCCGCTGCCAATGATAGTTCCTGTCATGGCGAAGTTTGCAGTAGCACGGGCTGTAATGGTTTGTCCCGTACTGCCATCTGCCAACGGGCCATCAGGTACCAGGGTAAATTCAATTTCCTCGCCGCGGATGTAAATGGCTGAATTATCGTAATAAGCTACTTTGGCGCCATACTTACCATTGGTAGTGCCGGGTATGGCACCTGAAAGTTTCCAGGTAAGGTTGCGTATAGCTCCCGATGTGCCACTAATGGGGTTATCATCATCGGCATACACATAAAAAGTATAAGTAGTACCATTATAAGGTCGGGTTACCTGAGCATGCACGCTCCAAGTGCCGCCGGGTTGGTCAATGTCTAATTTATAATAGCCATCTGCATCGGTTACGCCCAGTACATTGGTATTGTAGTAGGTTGTATGGCCGGCATATACTTTTGCACCCGCAATGGGCTGTCCCTGCGCGTTCAAAAGGCGGCCTTTTACAAAGCCGGCTTCTGCTTTGTTTTTATCCTCTTGTTTTTTGTCAACATCTTCTTCGCAGCTGGTAAGCGCAAGCCCGGCTGCCATCAGCAACAGGACCATGATTTTTGAGAATCTCATTAAAGCAATTATTGGTTATGGGTATTATTTACGCGGCGAAAATAACCTCCCTTAACCCCTGTAATAAAGAAGAGGATGCACCAACTGCACTTTTCATTTTATCAATTGCAAAAAACGGGTTAGCTGCTATTAAAAAGGTTTTATTTTTTACCTCTTTGTCACCTTTTGCTGATGGATTATAAATTAGGCAGGCTGTCTTCGTCAATCTCCTTCAGCAGGTAATCTTTGCGTTTCAATTCAAAATTGCGGCCCAGGTACAGGCGCTTTACCTGGTCGTCGGCCGCCAGTTCTTCGGCGGTGCCGTGGTTAAATATTTTGCCCTCAATCAGTAAATAAGCGCGGTCGCAAATGGATAGTGTTTCGGTTACGTTGTGGTCGGTAATAAGGATGCCGATGTTTTTATGCTTTAGCTTGGCCACAATGGTTTGAATGTCTTCCACCGCAATGGGGTCAATACCGGCAAAGGGCTCATCCAGCAAAATAAACTTGGGGTCTACCGCCAGCGCGCGGGCAATTTCGGTGCGGCGGCGCTCGCCCCCGCTCAGCACATCGCCGTTGCTTTTGCGCACGTGGTGCAGCCTGAATTCGTCCAGCAGGTCTTCCAGTTTTTCTTTTTGCTCGCGCTTACTCAGCTTCGTCATTTCCAGTACGGCCGCTATGTTTTCTTCCACCGTTAGTTTGCGAAAAATAGACGCCTCCTGCGGCAGGTAGCCAATGCCCATGCGGGCGCGCTTGTACATAGGCAGCGCCGTTATGTTCTGGTCGTCTAAAAACACCTCGCCTTCATCGGGTTTTATCAGCCCCACCACCATGTAGAAAGAGGTGGTTTTGCCCGCGCCGTTGGGGCCCAGCAGGCC
>CBDTUH010000133.1:0-8897 GCA_965363375.1 uncultured bacterium | reverse complement strand
ATTATATGATACGGGACGTGACATAGTTTCTGATTTTAAGTGAATAAGTAATGGCCTGCAACTTCCGCTCCAACCCGGGCTCTGCCTTACTTAAAAGGATTTTAAGACGTTTTATTAATCTTCCCACTTCAGCGCACCTTTCTTTAATATATAGATAAATCCACAGGCAAAGAAAGATACAAACATGATTACCGCCCAAAAGCCATCCCAGCCCAAGCCTCTGAAATTAACAGCGTAAGGATAGAAAAAGATCACTTCCACATCAAAAAGCACAAAAAGAATGGCAACTAAAAAGTATTTAATGGCCATTGGCTCGCGGGCTTCGCCGTGGCTGGCAATACCACTGGCAAAGTTCTGCAGTTTATCGCTGGTAACGCGCTTGGGGCCCAGCAGGTGGGTAACCACTATCAGCAACCCTATCAGCCCTACTGCAAAAACCAGCTGAAGCACTATTGGCAGGTAGCTTGCGGTAGTGTCAACCGTGGTCAAATTTGTTTGTAATAATTGCAACATAGTTTAAAAATGACAAGCGCAAAAATACAACAGCTTTATAATCTTTCCCTCATTAATTTAATTTAAAAAAAAGGTCCTCCGGCTTGTGCCGGAGGACCTGAAATCTATAAAGAAATATAAAGCTTTACTTTCCTGTTGCTGCAGGCTTTTTGGTAGTGGTGCTGCTGCGCGGCGCCGGTGACTTTTGCTGCAATATCTGGATGTTCTTTTGAATAGCCGTGTTGGTGGGGTCAAACTCCAGTGCTTTTTGCAGATAAGTAATAGCTGTGGCTTTATCACCTTTTACGTTGTTGTAATAACCCGCCAGATAGCCCGCTGCCTGAAAGCCCATACCTTTTAAGCGCTCTTTATCAGTTGAAGCAATGTCAAGCGTTTTCTGGTAAGCCGGCACAGCCAGGCCCTGCTCCATGGTAGAATCTATCTGGGATAGCGACAGCGCGCTCCAGTAGTGACCATAAATGCTGTCAGGCAATGCTTTGGCATATTCCGAAAACAAACTATCTGCCTTTTTAAATTGGCTGGCCTGGTAATAAGGTATACCAATTTGGAACAGTTCTGCCGGGCTTTTGGATGGTTTCAGCTGGTAGGCAGCCATGCGCAGTTCTGCTTCGTACACTTTTTGGCCCGAAGCTTTAAAGCGCTCGATACCTTCATTTAAAAAGTTGAGCTGGTTGGTCAGCACACTGTCCATTTTAGCAGCCTGCAGATACAGAGGTGCAATCACAGAAGGATCTTCTTTAGCATACACATCTGCCTTCAGCGTCAGGTCGTTACCCACAATCATGTCTTCATCAGCCTTAGCAAAAAACTGGTCAACATAGGTTTTGGCACCGGCAGTGTCTCCTTTTTCCAGGTGGGCATAGCCCAACAGGCGGTACACACGCGGGTTGGCTTTGTCGCCGGCCTGGTTTATAATGTTCCGGGCAGTGGCAATAGCTTCATCGTATTTCTTTTGTACAAAAGAAGTTTGAGCTTTAATATAATCGTTCTCTACGCTTGGGTCGGAGCTGGCAATAAATTTATTGGCATACTCTTCTGCCTTGGCAAAATCCTGCTTGTATTGCAAAGTGTAGTAATACAGTTCATACAAAGCCGGGGCGAAAGAAGGATCGGCCTGGATGGCGTTCTCCAGTTCGCGTGTGAATATCTCCCAGTTACGCTGCGTATAATAAATCATAGCCTGGCGGTAGAAAGCAGGTGCAAACTGAGGGTTGGCGCGGGTTGCCTCCATGTAGGCAGTTACAGCCTGTCCACCATTTCCGGCCTTGCGGTAAGCGTTACCCAGGTTCAGCCAGATGTCGGCGTTCTTTGCATCGCGCTGGGTGGCTTCTGTAAGCTTGCTTATGGCATAAGCGGCATCGCCTGCTTTGGCATCTACATTAGCGCGGCCAATAGCGTTCAGCACAATGGGGTCGTTACCTTTGCGGCTTTTGCTGAGGCTGATGGCGCTTTCAAAACGCTGGCGCGCTTCGCTCGTTTTATTTTCCAGCAGCTCCACATGGCCCATACCTACCAGCACCAAGGGGGCATTACCATTGGTAGCCAGTGCTTTTTCGTAAACGGCCTTGGCGGCAGCTACATCATCATTTTCTATATGGGTTTGGCCTAACCAATAAACGGCTTCCAGGTTGTTGGGGTTGGAAGCCAGCATTTTTTCAAAATTGGTTTTGGCGCTGGTGATACGATCCGCATACAAGTGCGTTACGCCTTCCTGCACCGATTGGGCAAATGCGCCAAGGGTCAAAAATGCGCTCAATGCAACAATAAAGGTTTTCTTCATTTTCCTTTTCTTTTAAATTTCAATATAGATGTCAAAAAATATACTCCAGTTTACTTACTACTTGTTAATGTTTACTCATTCAAAGAAGTAGGTCTTATAATAAAGGCATGAAATCCCGGCCTCAAGTAAGCCCTTCTGAAAATAAGCTGACCGCGTTCGCCACTCATAAAATTGGCAAAAGCATTGCCCAGTCCCTGGTGACGCTCCTTAAGCACGTAAACCAAATCACGTACCATCGGGTAACGGTCATAATAAATATTCTCCCGCCAGGGCTTTATATAGGCGCCGGGCTTGTCCGCACTTTCAATATTAGCCATTTTTACGGTTTTTAAAGTAGAAAGCTGGTCAGGGTCCTCGGGATTACCGATCCAGCTAACGCCAACAAAACCTACAGCATTCTTATTTTTTGCCACATAATCCAGCACAGCAGGGCTGTTTGGGGCGGCTACCACATGCGGGCCTAGGCTTTTACCTTTCAGCACCGAATCAATTATAAAACGAACCGTGCTGGTGGCCCTTGTTCCATCAAACACAGGCGTAAGCCGCTGCTGCTCTTTTGCCGTTAAAAGATTTCTCAGCTCCTGCATGGTAAAAAATGAGTCGGCAGAAGCCGGGTTTACAATTACAGCAATGGCATCATAGGCCACCGTCATACTTTTGGGTTCTATCTGAAAAGAATCTATTACAAAAGCTCTTTCATCTGCCATCAACCCGCGGGTGGTAATGATCATACGTATACTATCCACACCCAGGTCTCGCAGGCACTCGGCCTCCGGTTTATAATGGACGAAAATTTTAGCGCCGGGGTTGTTTGATTCATAAACTTTTATCTGCTCATCTATTACCGGCTTAAACGATTCATCCACGCTGATGTATATAGTACCGCTATCGCGGCGGTCGGGCAATGCATCGGCGCTGCTGCTGCTGTCGTTACAGGCGGCCAAAAACACAATAAAGCAAAGGCCCAACATCGTTTTAGCCAGGCTGCCAATTCTTACACGCCTCATTACCTGAAATAATTCTTTTTATACCCTCTGTAAATACGCCAGGCGCCATAAACTACAAACAACCCGCCAAAAAGATAATCGGTAGAAGAAGGATCCCTGTTTAAAATATTAACCCCCAGCTGCCGGTACAGCAACAGGTACAGGCCTATCAGTAAAAACAAGGCCCCCATACCATAGTCTGCCACCGACCGCATATTGCCGATCTGTTTTCGTTTGTTCTTTTCGTAATCTTCTACCATAGCCAAAATTTGGAGAGTGGCAATTTAAAACATTTTTATTCTTCTTCCTGCACAAATGTTAGAGGTTGTGTAAAGGTTCTGCTTACCGGGTGGCCGTTTTCAAGCGCGGGTTTCCATTTGGGCCCATTTTTTAACACGCGTATAACTTCATTATCAAACGCGCTGCCGCCCGATTGCAGTACTTCAAACCCTGTGATGCTGCCACTGGCATTTACCAGAAACCTTATCAATACCGATCTTTTTTCGCCGGGCGCCATATCGCCGGGGGCGCGCAACTGCCGGCTCAAAAAACGCAGCCACGCCTCTTTACCCCCTGGAAACTGCGGCGCCGAATAACTGTATACCACAGGTTTTTCTTTTTCTTCAACTGCTGCTGCGTCATTGCCATTTCCACTAACAACAGGCGGCACCAACCCAACATCAGCCGCTCCGGGTGTGGTAATGTCAGAGATAAAACTGCTGCCAATATCATCTTGTGTAGGCAATACCTCAGTTACCACTGCATCGGGCGCAATAGCAATGGAGTTGTACTGTATTTGCGCTGCTGCCGGTGCTGGGTTGCTCACGCTTTTTTTAACGGGCGGCGGCACTTCTACCTGTGGGGTTTTTTCTGTATCTATATACCGCGCTGTTAATTCAGGAGGTATTGCTTCGGCAGGCAAAACGTCGCTTTTTCCTTTTAAAGGCAAAAGCAATAACAACAGAAATACAAAGGAAAAAGAAATAAGAAGGGAAAGCATTAAACGATAATTGTAGCTGCGGCGCAACTCGTAAGCACCATAATTTTTATTACGGTTCTCAAACAAAATGTCTAACAAGTCGGCGGTTAAAATTTGCTGTCCTGTCATATGCGTGTGTTTGCAATTAAGATGGCGCGCCCTTCACATTTCCATAACAATTGCAAAAAAACCTTTCCTTTTCCTTTTAAGGGTTGACCGTATTTTTGCACCCTTAATGCAGCAGCTATGAAAATATTGATGGTATGCCTGGGCAACATTTGCCGCAGCCCTTTGGCAGAAGGCATTTTACAACACAAGGCAAAGGCCGCAGGACTGGATTGGACAATTGATAGTGCTGGCACCAACGGCTATCATGTGGGCGAAGAACCGCACAAGCTGTCGCAAAAAGTAGCAAAGCTGAATGGCATTGATATTTGTGAGCAACGCGCGCGCCGCTTTGTGGCAGAAGACTTTTACCGCTTTGATAAAATATATGCACTGGCTGATGATGTATTGGATGATATGAAACGCATTGCCGGAAAAGCCTTTGACGAAAACAAAGCAGATTTGCTGATGAATGAATTGCACCCCGGTCAAAACCTTTCGGTGCCCGACCCCTGGTACGGCACCGAACCGGGCTACCACGATGTATATAAAACCATCAACGAAGTGTGCGATGCCATTATTGAAAAATATGGTGTTTCGCCATCTAAAGAAGCCATTAAATAAAAAATATTTTTGTAAAAACCTGGTTTTCTTAAAAGGGAAAAGAGACGTTTGGTATTTCGTTAGCCCTATTCACAATTGACCATTGACAATTCACAAAAGGAAAAACAGACGTTATAATACAACACGAAAATGACCGATAAAAAAAGTAAAAGCACTGCACTCAAACCCTCCTTACCGCAAGGCACACGCGACTTTGGCCCCGATGTAGTGCGCAAGCGGCAATATATTTTAACCACTATAAAAAACGTATTTGAACTGTATGGTTTTCAGCCCCTGGAAACGCCCGCCATGGAAAACCTGGATACGCTGATGGGCAAGTACGGCGAAGAAGGCGACAAGCTGATTTTTAAAATATTGAACAACGGGCTTGATAACGAAAGCAAGCATCAAAACACGCGCGAAGCATTTGAAAAAGTACTGAGCGGAAAAAGCACCAAAGACATTACGGAACGGGCACTGCGATACGACCTTACCATTCCGTTTGCACGCTACGTAGCTATGAACCACGGAACGCTTACATTTCCTTTTAAACGTTATCAAATTCAACCCGTGTGGCGCGCCGACCGCCCGCAAAAAGGGCGTTACCGCGAGTTTTACCAGTGCGATGCCGACGTAGTGGGCAGCCCTGCGCTACTAAACGAAGTGGAGTTTGTAAACATTTACCACCAGGTATTTACTAAGCTGGGATTGCAGGGCTACGAGCTGCGCATCAACAGCCGTAAAATACTGACCGCGCTTGCTGAAGTTTGTGGCGGTGCCGATAAGATGATGGACATTACCATTGCCATTGACAAGCTCGATAAAATTGGATTGGAGAAAGTAAAAGAAGAACTGGCCACACGCGGATTGAATCACGATCAAATCAGCATTATAGAAAATTATTTGTCCATTGATGGCGCTAATGATGAAAAGGTAAAACGTCTGAAATCCCTTTTGCAGCATTCGGAAACCGGCAATAAAGGAATAGAAGAACTGGAGTTTATTCTGCAAACAATAGGCAGCAATTCAACCAATAAACAACTGTCATCTGTCAACTTACTCCTCGACTTTACACTGGCGCGCGGTCTCAATTACTACACCGGCGTCATCTTCGAAGTAAAGGCGCCAGCATCCGTTAAAATGGGATCTATCGGCGGTGGCGGCCGTTATGATGATCTGACAGGATTGTTTGGTGTACCCAATGTTCCCGGCGTGGGCATTTCATTTGGTGTAGACCGCATTTATGATGTGCTGGAAGAATTACAACTTTTTCCGACAACTGTGGCGCAAGGCACCAAAGCTTTGTTTTTTAACCTGGGCGAAGCGGAAAGTGTACAAGCCTATACACTTTTGCAACAGGTAAGAAGAAACGGCACTGCGGCAGAAATGTATCCTGAAGGGGTGAAGATGGACAAACAATTTAAATACGCGGAGAAAAAAGGAATTCCGTTTGTGGTTATATTAGGCAGCCGCGAACTGGAAAACGGCACCTGCATGATAAAAAACATTGTAACCGGCGAGCAGCAAACGGTAGATCAGAACGTCTTAAATTCCTTTTCGTTTGATGAATAATAAGTTTTTATAAAAAGCAAAACCGCAGCTTGTAAAACAGTTTACATCCTGCGGTTTTTTTTATGCAAATACATCAACGCATTTTTCTTTTCGGAAACAGGCCGGTGTAGTTTAGTGCCGAATCAAATTTCACTTCATTATCGCGGCTTACATGGCGGTAGCCAAAAGTGAGCGGGTGCATGCGTACTTCGCGCCAAAAAAGGTGACTGCTGTCTTGCCCTTTGTAAATCCATCCGCCTAACTTGTGTGGCAGCGGATGATTGGTGCTTTCATCAATGGGTTGGTAGGTGCGGGATGTGTCCCTGCTGTAAGCGGCATAATATACAGCACCATTGGCGTAGCGGTACACCTGCTCTTTGTTGCCGGCACTGTCCACTTCTTCACTTTTGAATTTGAAACCGCGCGGCACTTTTATGCGCACCGTTTGCTGCGCGCCGCTGGCATCTATGTAGGTAAACTGCCGGTTTTTATAAGGCGAAAAAAGTCCGCAGGAAGAAAAAGAAAACAGTAAAAGCAAAACAAATAATCTCATGCTATAATTATTTCGCTTTTACTGCATCAACTATTGTACCCGGCCAATGAAGTTTATTTTACCGTTTGCCGGCGCGTAGCTAAAAAGTACCTGTTGCGCTTAATATTTGCAGTTACACCTTCTTTTACGCCATCCAGTACATGGTCGCCCACCACTACTTTTACACCCGAAACCTGCCCGGATTTGTTACGGCTGTAATAGGCCATGCCATCGAATGAAACCAGGGCAAACGTATCACGCGCTACCTTTTGCATAACAGAAGAACCTTGCACCGAGTTTACGGTAAGTTCGTTGCCGTTCAAATAAACTTCAGCCGAAGGCACAACGCTGCCTTCCGCAAAAATGTATTTACCAACGTATTCCTTCAGCGTGCTGTCCTGCGCACCGGCCGAAAGTGCCACCATGCACAAAAGCGAAAAAAGAAGTTTTCTCATATAAAAATTTGGTACAATTTAATGCCCGAAAGGCAGATGAACAAAAGAAAAAAGAGACGTTTGAAAAGTTGTCAGACATCAGACCTCAGTCGTCAGCTAAGTGCAGTCGCTTAAAGTTCAAAAGGAAAATAAGACGTTCATATATAATTAAGAATTATTAATGGGTTGAATGCAAAGATGTAATTCCGACCTGAAAATTATTAAAAGGAAAAGAGACGTTTTGTTATCAGCCACTCCCATTCACAATTCACTGCCACAATTCTCGTAAATAATGCTGGCGCCCTGCCCTACACCTACGCACATGGTGGCCAGCCCGTACCTGCCGCCGCGGCGCTTTAGCTCGTGCAGCAGTGTGGCCGATATGCGCAGACCACTGGCACCCAGCGGGTGGCCCAGTGCAATAGAGCCGCCGTTGACGTTTACTTTTTGAGGATCTAAACTAAGGTCGTGCATGCAGGCCAGGCCTTGTGCGGCAAAGGCCTCGTTCAGTTCAACTAAATCAATATCAGCTATAGAAAGCGAAGCGCGTTTGATTGCTTTTTGTGTAGCCGGCACCGGCCCAATACCCATGATAGACGGATCTACGCCTGCTGTAGCCATGGCTATGATCTTTGCCATTGGTTTTAACCCGTATTGCTGAACCGCTTCTTCGCTGGCCAGCAACATAGCGCCGGCGCCATCGTTAATGCCTGATGAATTGCCAGCCGTAACCGTTCCGTCTTTGGCAAAAGCCGGTTTTAAACAGGCTAATTTTTCAAGCGTAGTCTGGCGCGGATGTTCGTCTTTTTCAAACGTCACCTTTTCCTTTCCAATGATAACCTCCACCGGAATAATTTCATCCTTCCACTTGCCTTCCTCCAAAGCTTTAAAATATCGCTGCTGCGATTCAAAGGCAAAAGCGTCCTGTGCTTCGCGGCTGATGTTCCATTGTTTGGCTACATTCTCCGCCGTTTCGCCCATGGTGTACGGATAATGCATGTCGGATAGTTTGCCATTGACAAAGCGCCAGCCTAGCGTGGTATCGTACACTTCGGGCGTGCGGCTAAAAGGCGTGGCCGACTTGGGCATTACAAAGGGCGCCCGCGTCATACTTTCTACACCTGAGGCAATAATAATTTCTGCATCGCCGGTCATAATTTGCCGCGCGGCATCCATAATGGCCTGCAGCCCCGAGGCACACAAACGGTTCACGGTATTGCCCGGCACCGTCGCCGGCAGGCCGGCCAGCAGCGCTGCCATACGGGCTACATTGCGGTTGTCTTCGCCGGCCTGGTTGGCGCAGCCGGCAATTACATCTTCTATATCCTCACGTGGAATGTTTTGATTGTTTTCCAGCAGGGCTTTAATGGCAATGGCCAACAAGTCGTCGGGCCGTACCGAGCTTAAAGCACCG
>CBDTUH010000132.1:0-8911 GCA_965363375.1 uncultured bacterium | reverse complement strand
GCCACCCTTTTTTGCCTTGATGGTAAAGCTGCTGGCAGATGAAAGAGGCGATTCTGTTTTGAAAAAATATTACAGCACCATTGAAAAAGAATACAACTGGTGGATGCAGGGAGAAGATGGTTTGCAGGTGGGTGATGACAGCCTGCACGTGGTAAAGCTGGCAGATGGTACGGTGCTGAACCGGTACTGGGATATGAAAAAAGCACCGCGCGAAGAATCGTATGCTGAGGATGTGGCCATTGCTCACGAATACAAAAACGGCGACGGTATGGCGTACACGCATTTACGTGCCGGTGCAGAAAGCGGCTGGGATTTTTCGAGCCGCTGGTTTGCCGATACGCTGCACTTAAGCACTATTGAAACCACCAATATTTTGCCTGTTGATTTAAACAGTTTGCTGTACCAGTACGAGAATCTATTAAGTAAAACTGCAGCCGGCATGGGTAATAAAGAGCAAGCTGCTTATTATAAAAAAAGAGCTGAAATGAGAAAGCGCGCCATTCAAAAATATTTCTGGAACAAAAAGCTAAATGCGTTTTTCGATTATCATTTTAAAAAAGGCACCACACCGGATAAGTGGTCGGCAGCTATAGCCATGCCACTGTTTACCAATGTAGCCACTAAAAAGCAGGCAAGCCATGTACAGCGGCACTTGCAGCAAAAGTTTTTGAAAGAGGGCGGCATTGTTACAACGCTGTACAAAACGGGGCAGCAGTGGGATGCGCCCAATGGCTGGGCGCCGCTGCAGTATGTGGCTGTAAAAGGGCTGATGAATTATGGCTACAACGGCCTGGCCAGAACCATTAGCGAGCGCTGGATGGCGGTAAACGAAAAAGTATACAAGGCCACCGGCAAAATGATGGAAAAATACAACGTAGAAAACACAGGTCTTGAAGGCGGCGGCGGAGAATATCCTACGCAGGACGGCTTTGGCTGGAGCAATGGCGTTTACCTGAAATTTGCACAAATGTTCAAGCCGCGAAGCGGCAAGGGAGCTGACAAAAAAGCATTCTAAAAAATTCTTTCAAAAAGATAAAAGCACAAAAGGAAAACGTCTTGTTTTCCTTTTGTGCTTTATTATAAAACGTCTCTTGCCCCTTTATAAATTGTCAATGGTGAATAATACAGCCAAGTTGCAAAACGTCTCTTTTTCCTTTTGACTTTCTCTTTTTACATTTTGCAGCTCTTAATTTTTCATTATCCCAAACGTCTCTTTTCCCTTTTGGTTTTTACCACTTCCTCTTTCATCAGTTCCTTGTTCAATATTCTAAACGTCTCTTTTCCCTTTTAAAGCGGTTTTATTTTGATGTTGCGGAACCACACATCATCGCCGTGGTCCTGCAGCGAAATTTTGCCGCTTTGAAATTTGCCGAAGCCTGGCATGTCTTTAAACTTGCTGCCCGCAATCATCTGCTGCCAGGCATCGTTCCACATGTTGGTGCTGATTACGCGCTCGCCATTCAGGTAGCTATCCAGTTTGCCGCCGTTGGCCACAATGCGCACGCTGTTCCATTCGCCTACGGGTTTTACGGTTTCTTTCGATACAGAAATCAGGTCGTACAGGTCGCCGGCGCGGTGCTTGTTTATTTTGGCATCGGCATGGCCATCATTATCCAGCACTTGTATTTCGGGACCGGTATGCCAGGGGTATTGGTACTGCGGTTCTTCTTTTACATAAAACATAATGCCGCTGTTGCCTTTAGGTGCAATCTTCCACTCCAGCCGCAAGTCAAAATTTTGGTATTCTGCATCGGTTACAATGTCGCCGCCGGTAGCGCCGTTGCGCTTGCTGCCGGCATCAAAGTACAGGGCGCCATCCGCTACTTTCCAGGCATTGCCAATACCGGTTTTGCCGTAAGTGTGCCAGCCGGCTGTAGTGGCGCCATCAAAAAGCAGTTGCCAGCCTTCTCTTTTTTCCTGCTCGGTTAGCGCATTGGCGGTAGTGCTGGCTGTATCCATAGGTGTTGTTTTTGAGGAACTGCAGCTGCCCAGAACAGTGGCGGCCAGCAGCGTGTAAAAAAGTTTAGACATGCGTAATTGTGGTTTTTATTTCAATAAAACAAAAGCGGTAATAAAGGTAAATATCAGGCTGCTTTAAAATTAGGCTTTATCAGGCTTTTGGGCTTAAAAAAAATATTAACAGAAATACCATAACGGTGGCGCGGTCTGTTGGCTGCCATTATTTTTTATAAAAAGCAATGTTCAGCGATGTTAGATATTATAGTATATTTAAACGTCGCATTTTATTTATTAAAAGCCAGCAGCAAACACACCATTTATACTCCGGACAAAAGGAAGGCCAGACGTTTGTAAAAAGGAGTTTGCCGCGCATTCACCAAATCAAAATTTTTTAAACGAAACGGCTCATGAAACTGACTACCCGACTGCAACTTTCCACTATGATGTTCCTGAACTTTTTTATATGGGGCGCATGGTTTGTTACGCTGGGCACTTTTTTAAGCACCAATCTTAATGCCAGCGGTGCCGAAACCGGCAGCGTTTTCTCCACCCAATCGTGGGGTGCCATCATTGCTCCTTTTATTATTGGCCTTATTGCAGACCGGTATATTAATGCAGAACGCATACTGGGCGCACTGCACCTGGCCGGTGCCGTGCTGATGTACCAGATGTACAATGCAACAGAAATTTCAAGTTTTTTTCCTTATGTGCTGGTGTACATGATCCTGTTTATGCCTACGCTGGCGCTGGTCAATTCGGTTTCGTTTAACCAGATGCGCAATCCCGAAAAAGACTTTGGCTCCATCCGTGTATGGGGTACAATTGGCTGGATTGTAGCAGGGCTGCTCATCTCTTACCTGTTTCATTGGGACAGCCCTGAAAACATACAAGGTGGCCTGCTGCGTAATACTTTCCTGATGGCGGCTATTGCATCAGCAGTGCTGGGCGTTTATAGTTTTACACTTCCTAAAACGCCACCTTCCCGCAAGTCGAACGAAAAAGTAAGCGTGCGCGAAATTATTGGTCTCGATGCGTTGAAGCTTTTAAAGGACAGGAACTTTGCCGTATTTTTTATTGCTTCTATTTTAATTTGTATTCCGCTGGCTTTTTATTACCAGATCGCCAATCCATTTTTAGCCAATATCGGTATGGATAACCCCACCGGCAAAATGACCATTGGCCAGATATCGGAAGTACTATTTCTTCTTTTACTGCCTGTATTCTTTACCCGTTTTGGTTTTAAGCTCACCATACTGATAGGCATGCTGGCCTGGGCGCTGCGCTATGTACTGTTTGCCTATGGCGATGCAGGCGAGCTGGGTTTTATGCTTTTATTAGGCATTGCATTGCATGGCATCTGCTACGATTTCTTTTTTGTATCAGGACAAATTTATACCAACTCAAAGGCAGGCGAAAAATTTAAAAGCGCGGCTCAGGGGTTAATCACGCTGGCCACCTATGGTGTGGGCATGCTCATTGGTTTTGCCACCGCCGGTTACATTACTGACATGTACACCAGTGCAGATGGCACTTTTGATTACCGTATGATATGGCTGATACCGGCCGCTATTGCTTTTGCAGTAATGGTACTCTTCCTGCTACTGTTTAAAGACGACAGCCGCAAAAAAGTAACCGAACCGGAAGCGGAAAAAGGATTGGCTGCCAGCCCCATCACCTAACTTATTTTAAAGCCACCATGAAAGAAACTTCAAGAAGAAAAGTTATAAAAAACCTGATACTGGGCGGATCGGCTGTAGTGGCGGCGCCTTCCCTTTCTTTTGCTGCTTGTGATATAGCTGAAAAAAGCACCGCACTTAAAGGTAATATTAACCACTCGGTTTGCCGCTGGACCTTTAACCACCTAAAGCTGGACGAGTTGTGCCTGGCGGTAAAAAACCTGGGCTTTGCAGCAATTGACCTGGTAGGTCCATCCGACTGGGATACGCTTAAAAAGCATGGCGTTTATTCCTCCATGTGCAACGGAGCGGAAATAAGTTTAACACAAGGCTGGAACGATAAAAAGTTTCATCCTACGTTATTAAAAAACTACAGCGAGCATATTGATCTGGTGGCCTCTGCCGGTTACAAAAACCTCATTTGCTTTAGCGGCAACCGCAACGGCATGGATGATGAAACAGGTTTGAAGAATTGTGCGGATGGATTAAAAAGCCTGATGTCGATAGCTGAAGACCGCGGCGTGGTGCTGGTGATGGAACTATTGAATAGTAAAGTGGATCATAAAGATTACATGTGTGATAATACAGCCTGGGGCGTGGAACTTTGCAAGCGCATCGGCTCATCTAACTTTAAGCTGCTGTACGATATTTACCACATGCAGGTAGATGAAGGCGATGTAATCAGCACCATCCAAACAAACCATCAATACTTTGCACATTACCACACCGCCGGCGTACCGGGGCGGGCCGAGATTGATGAAACACAGGAACTGAATTACCCCGCCATTATGAAAGCCATTGTTGCTACCGGCTTTAAAGGCTATGTAGCGCAGGAGTTTATTCCAAAGAAAAAAGACAAGCTGGCCAGCCTGCAGCAGGCCATTGCCACTTGCGATATTTAAAACCTCTTCAAAACCTTTTAAAACCTAATCCGAATTATGGCCGACAATGTATATGATGCAATAGTGGTGGGCTCGGGTATTAGTGGCGGATGGGCCGCAAAAGAACTAACAGAAAAAGGTCTGAAAACCCTTTTGCTGGACCGTGGCCGCAATATTGAGCACATCAAAGATTATGTAAATGCCAACAAGCACCAGTGGGAGTTTCCGCACCGCGGCCTGCGCACGCAGCAGATGATAGAAGAATATCCTGTGCTGAAGCGCGACTACCCGCTGAACGAAACCAACCTCGATTACTGGGTGAAAGACAAAGAAAGCCCTTATACGGAAATTAAACGTTTTGACTGGTTCCGTGGTTACCATGTAGGTGGTCGCTCATTAATGTGGGGCCGCCAAAGCTACCGCTGGAGCGAGCTGGATTTTGAAGCCAATGCCAAAGATGGCATTGCGGTTGACTGGCCCATTCGCTATAAAGAAATAGCGCCCTGGTACGACTATGTGGAAGGCTTTGCCGGCATTAGCGGTTCAAAAGACGGATTAGACGTTTTGCCGGACGGCAACTTTCAGCCACCGATGGAACTGAACTGCGTGGAAAAAGATGTGGCCGCCCGCGTAAAGCAGCACTTCAACAACCAGCGCCATGTGATAATTGGCCGCGTGGCCAACATTACGCAGCCGCTGCAAAGCCGCGTCAACTGCCAGTACCGCAACAAATGCTGGCTGGGTTGCCCCTTCGGCGGCTATTTCAGTACCCAATCGTCGACCCTGCCGGCCGCTATGAAAACCGGCAAGCTAACGCTTCGACCTTTTTCTATAGTTACTGAAATCATTTATGATAAGGATACCAAAAAAGCCAAAGGTGTGCGCGTGCTGGATGCAGAAACGAACCAGACCTACGAGTACTTTGCCAAAGTGGTTTTCCTGAATGCGTCTACCCTTAACTCTACTTGGGTGCTTTTCAATTCAGCCACCGATGTTTGGGAAGGCGGCCTGGGCAGCAGCAGCGGCCAATTGGGCCACAACCTGATGGACCACCACTTCCGCGCCGGCGCTACAGGAACGGCAGAAGGTTATGAAGACAAATATTATTACGGCAAAAGACCAACAGGCATTTACATTCCACGCTTCCGCAACTACAATGGCGACAAGCGCGACTACATCCGCGGTTTTGGTTACCAGGGTTCTGCCAGCCGCGATGGCTGGAGCCGCGACGTAGCCGAAATGAGCATTGGCGGCGACTTTAAAGATGCGCTGGGCGAACCCGGCCAATGGACCATGGGCATCAACGGCTTTGGCGAAATGCTGCCTTACCACGAAAACAAGGTAACGCTGGATAAAAGCAAAAAAGACAAATGGGGATTGCCGGTATTGGCTATTGACTGCGAGATTAAAGACAACGAGCACAAGATGCGCAAAGACATGATGGCTGACGCCAAGGAAATGCTGGAAGCAGCAGGGCTGAAGAATGTGCACACCTGGGACAATGGCTACTACCCCGGCATGGGCATACACGAAATGGGCACCGCGCGCATGGGCCACGATCCCAAAACATCGGTACTGAACAAGCACAATCAAATGTGGGACGCTACCAATGTTTACATTACGGACGGATCCTGTATGACGTCTGCATCGTGTGTTAATCCATCGCTTACCTACATGGCGCTCACTGCGCGCGCAGTAGACCATGCCGCGGGCGAACTGAAAAAACAAAACATCTAAAAACCCTTTTAAAAATCATTCATGGCTGATCAAAATAATAAAACAGATTCATCATCCAGCAGAAGGGCTTTTATAAAGAACGCTGCTATTACAGCCGCTGGTTTTATGATTGTACCGCGCCACGTACTGGGCGGTAAAGGCTTTATTGCACCCTCCGATAAATTGCTGGTGGCCGGCATTGGCGTAGGCGGCAAAGGCGAAAGCGATATCATGAGCTTTTACAAAAGCGGTAAGGCCGAAATTGCTTTTTTGTGCGATGTAGATGATCGCCGTGCGGCGGCTTCCATCAAAGCATTTCCCAAAGCAAAATATTATAAAGATTATCGTGAGCTGTATGATAAGGAACACAAAAACTTTGATGCCGTTTCCGTATCTACACCCGATCATATGCACGCCGTGCAAACGCTGGCCGCCATGCAGCTGGGCAAGCATGTGTATGTGCAAAAACCCTTGACGCACGACATTTACGAAGCACGTGTACTGACCGATGCAGCAAAGCGTTATAAAGTGGTTACACAAATGGGCAACCAGGGCGCCTCGGGCGATGGTACACGCCTGCTGAAAGACTGGTTTGAAGCCGGCCTTATTGGCGATGTGCACACCATTTATGCCTGGACCAACCGCCCCGTATGGCCACAGGGCATTGCCTGGCCAAAAGGAAAAGCAGACGTTCCAAAAGAACTGGATTGGGACCTGTGGTTAGGAACAGCGCCTTATAAAGACTATGTAGAAAAGCTGGTGCCCTTTAACTGGCGCGGCTGGTGGGACTATGGCACCGGTGCATTGGGCGATATGGGTTGCCATATGCTGGAGCCGGCGTTTCGTGTGCTAGATTTACGCTACGCTACCGATGTGCAGGCAAGTGTAGGTTCGGTATATGTTGATGAATTTCAGCGCGGCTATTTTCCTGAAAGTTTTCCGCCGAGCAGCCACGTTACACTCACCTTTCCTAAAACGGGCAAAACAAGCGGCCCTGTAAAAGTGCATTGGATGGATGGTGGCATACAGCCGCCGCGCCCCGACGAACTGGGGCCTAACGAAGTGTTTGGCGATGGTGGCAACGGAACCCTCTTTATAGGCACCAAAGGCAAAATGATGTGCGGCACTTATGGCGCAAACCCGCAACTGCTGCCTACCAGCAAAACGGCAACCACCAAAGTACCGCAGGTAGACAAGCGCGTGCCTGGCGGCGCCGAAGGCCATTATGCGCAGTGGGTAGAAGCCTCTATTGCCGGATATGGTAAAAAAGAAGTAAGCGCACCATTCGAAATATCAGGTCCGTTAACCGAATTGTTATTGATGGCCAATTTGGCTATTCGCGCACACGACATACGTACGCCGCGCGAAGGGGGCAATGGTTACAACTATCCCGGCCGCAACCTGAAACTGGTGTGGGACAACGATAAAATGAAAGTGACGAATTTTGATGCGGTGAACCAGTTTGTAAAACGCCAGTACCGCGATGGTTATAAACTGAAAGTATAAAGGTTAATATCAAAACGTCTTTTTCCTTTTAACGTGTGTAGCGAAAATTGAAACATTCAACTCTAAACTTTAAACTTCTATGAACAGAAGAGAAGCTGTACAAAATATTACGCTGCTGTTGGGTGGCACCCTTGTAGGCATGAATGCTTTTTTAACCGGCTGTAAAACCAACACCGGAAGGCCAGAAGCTTTCTCTGCAAATGATATTGCCTACCTCGATGAAATAGCCGATACCATTTTGCCCACCACCAGCACACCCGGCGCCAAGGCCGCGCAGGTTGGGCAGTTTATGACCGTGATGGTAAATGACTGCTATGAAGAAAAGGACCAGAAAGCTTTCCGCGAAGGCATGAACAAACTCAACGAGCAGAGCGAAAAAGAATTTGGCAATAACTTTATGAAGCTTAGCCCCGAGCAGCGCCACCAGCTGCTGGTAAAAGTAGATGCCGAAGCAAAAGAACATCAAAAGAATAAAAAGCCTGAAGACACGGCGCACTATTTCCGCCTGATGAAAGAACTCACTTTGCTGGGTTACTTTACATCCGAAATAGGCTCCACACAGGCGCGCCGCTACGTGGCCGTACCCGGCCGCTACGATGCCTGCATACCCTATAAAAAAGGCGATAAAGCCTGGGCTTAAAAAACGTCTGTATTTCCTTTTAAATAATGGCCTGCTCTTTTAAAAAAGCAGGCTTTTTTTGCAGTTTTTGAAAAACGTTTAAAATATGTTCTCGCTTTTAAAAGGAATTTTAGACGTTTTAGGCAAAATAAAAATGTCGGTTGATTTCTTTTAAACCAATATCTGATTTTGATTGTAAGTAAGGTGCAAACAAAAAAACATATAAGTTTATTTGCAACTGCTCTTATCCGTTTTTATGAACCCTTTTAAAACCACTTAATTTTCAATATATTTGGCAGCTATACACCTGCCGCCATCAAAGTCATTTTATGAACCACGCAACTGCCACTCCGCCACTCTTATCTTTAGCGCATGCTAATGGTATGGTTGCCGTTGTTAATGTTCAGGGCATCATCACCAATGTCAATTACCAGTTGCAGCAGTTTCTTTCCTGCACCGCAGAAGCGCTTACCGGCAAACCGTTCAGCCGATTGGCCATTGCAGATGAAAAAGAAAAAGCACAAAATTTTTGCAACGATGTTTTGGCAGGCATA